>CALCUQ010000145.1 GCA_937906795.1 uncultured Bacteroidales bacterium
TATATAGCCAGTGATATTTACAGCAGATACAAAAGATTAAAAGGGTACAATGTGTTGCATCCAATGGGATATGATGCATTTGGATTACCTGCAGAGCAATATGCTATACAGACAGGCCAGCATCCTGCTGTTACAACAGAGAAGAATATTGCAAGATATAGAGAGCAGTTGGATAGAATTGGCTTTTCGTACGATTGGGCCAGAGAGGTTAGAACTTGTGACCCGGGATATTACAAATGGACACAATGGGCTTTCCTGAAAATGTTCAATTCATATTATAATAATGACACTCAAAAGGCAGAGCCTATTGTTGAGCTTGAGGAGAGATTTGCAAAAGAGGGAAATGCAAAGGTGAATGCTGCATCATCAGATGTAGCTGTTTTCACTGCGGAGCAATGGAATGGCTTTACCTGCAAACAAAAGAGTGACATTCTTATGCAGTATAGAATTGCATATCAGGGAGAAACTGCTGTAAACTGGTGTCCGGCTTTGGGAACAGTATTGGCAAATGATGAGGTAAAAGAGGGACTTTCTGTAAGAGGTGGTCATCCGGTTGAGCAGAAGATGATGAAACAATGGCAGCTTAGAGTTTCTGCCTATGCAGAGAGATTGCTTGCAGATATGGAAGAGCTTGATTGGAGTGATGCACTAAAAGAGATGCAGAAAAACTGGATTGGAAAGTCACAAGGAGCAGAAATGATCTTTAAGGTTTCCAATACAGATCCTGTTGAGGGGGAGAGTGCTGAGTATGATATGACTATCTTTACAACAAGAGCAGATACTGTGTTTGGTGTAACATTTATGGTTCTTGCTCCAGAGAGCGAGTGGGTTTCAAAACTTACAACCAAAGCTCAGAAAGAGGCTGTTGATGCATACCTTGTTCAGGCAAAAAAGAAAACAGAGAGAGAAAGAATATCTGAAACCAAGAAAGTTACAGGTGTATTTACCGGATCTTATGCGGTAAATCCTTTTACTAATGAGAGTGTTCCTGTATGGGTTTCTGAATATGTCCTTGCCGGTTATGGTACAGGTGCAATTATGGCTGTACCTGCACATGACAGCAGAGACTACAGTTTTGCAAAACAGTTCAATCTTCCTATTATTCCGCTAATTGAGGGATGTGACGTAAGCAATGAGAGCTTTGATGCCAAGGAAGGAATTATGTGCAACAGTGGATTTTTGTCGGGAAAGAGTGTCCAAGAGGCTATACCTGCTGCAATTGATGAGGTTGAAAGATTGGGTATTGGAAGAAGAAAAATCAATTACAGATTAAGGGATGCAATTTTCTCAAGACAAAGATACTGGGGTGAGCCATTCCCAATTTACTATAAGGATGGTATTGCCACTGCTATTGCTGAGGAGGAGTTGCCACTTGAACTTCCGGAGGTAGACAAATTCCTGCCAACAGAGGACGGTGAGCCACCATTGGCACGTGCAGAGAACTGGACATACAACGGTTATCCTTTAGAGAAGAGTACAATGCCTGGTTTTGCAGGTAGTAGTGCCTACTATTTGAGATATATGGATCCTAAAAATCCAAATGCTCTTGTAGATGGGGAAATAGATGCATATTGGAGAAATGTAGATTTGTATATTGGTGGTACTGAGCATGCTACAGGTCACTTGATCTATTCTAGATTCTGGAACAAATTCTTGTATGATTTAGGATATGTTGTAGAGAAAGAGCCATTTAAGAAGCTTATTAACCAGGGTATGATTCAAGGAAGGTCAAACTTTGTTTACAGAATAAAGAATACAAATACATTTGTTTCTCTAGGCCTTAAAGATGAGTATGACACAACTGAGATACATGTTGATGTAAATATTGTAAATAACGACAAACTTGATATTGCTGCATTCAAAGCCTGGATGCCAGATTTTGCAAATGCAGAGTTTATTCTTGAGAATGGAGAGTATATCTGCGGATATGCAGTTGAAAAGATGAGCAAATCAATGTTCAATGTTGTTAATCCCGACAATATCTGCAACACATATGGAGCAGATACATTGAGATTGTACGAGATGTTCCTGGGCCCTCTTGAGCAATCAAAACCATGGGACACAAAAGGAATAGATGGTGTCAACAGATTCTTGAAGAAATTCTGGAGAATGTTTACCAATGCTCAGGGAGAGTTTTATGTAAGTGACCAGAAAGCAACACCGGCGGAGCTTAAAGCATTGCATAAACTTATAAACAAAGTTGGCAATGATGTTGAGAATTTCTCTTTCAATACTTCAATAAGTGCATTTATGATTGCATTAAACGAGTTGCAGGAGCTAAAATGCAACAAGAGAGAGATTCTGGAGCAGTTTGTTATCTTGTTGTCTCCTTTTGCACCTCATATTACAGAGGAGCTATGGAGTTTGCTTGGCAATACAACAAGTGTATCCAATGCTAAATTCCCAGAGTATATTGAGTCTTACACCGTTGAGAACACATATGAATATCCGGTTTCATTCAATGGAAAAATGAGATTCAAACTTGAGTTGGATAAGTCTTTGAAACCAGCAGAGATTGAGCAGATTATTAGAGAGAATGAAAATACTGCAAAATATGTTGGTCAGGGCAGCATTAAGAAAGTGATAGTTGTTCCAAATAAAATCATTAATGTAGTTTGTTAATATAGAAGGAAATATATGAATGCACTTAACTTGTTTAAAATTTTAAGGTCGTATGGCATAATAACTTTTGGAGTGTTTCTGTACTGCTTTAGCTGGTGTGCCTTTATTATCCCTAAAGGAATTTCTGGTGGAGGTGTTACAGGTGTTGCTTCATTGATATATTATGCAACGGGGTTCCCTATTTCGTATACATATTTTGTTATAAATGTGGCATTGATTATTCTGGGAACGGTAATTTTAGGCAAGGGATTTGGAGCAAAAACAATATACGGAATTCTATGTGCATCCGTAATGCTAAAGATTCTGCCAGAGATTGAGTGGGTAAACACATTGTCTGACATAGATGACAATTTCCTTAATGCATTGATTGGAGGTACAATGAGTGCATTTGGTATTGCAGCAATATTCCAGCAGGGTGGAAGTACGGGAGGAACAGATATAATAGCACTGATAGTTGCAAAATATAGAGAAGTATCACCAGGTAAGGTTTTTATGTATTGTGACCTTATCATTATTGGAGCTATATATTTTCTTCCCGACAGAACACTTGCTGATGTGATATATGGTTATGTGCAGATGGTGTCATTCTCATATATGGTGGATGTACTTCTTGTAGGAGAAAAACAATCTGTCCAGATTCTCATCTTTACCCGTAAATATGAGGAGATGGCAAATATGATTTCAAAGGATCTCAACAGGGGTGTTACAGCATTGAACTCTATAGGATGGTACTCACAGAAAGAGAGCAAGGTGCTTGTTGTTATTGCAAGAAAACAGCAGTTGCCGGAGATATCTTCTGCAATTATGGAACTGGATAATCAGGCATTTATTTCTGTTTGTACAGCAATGAGTGTATATGGTAATGGATTTGATTCTGTCAAGTATTCTAAAAAGAGCAAGAAAATAATTGGAAATGGGCAAAATTAAATTTTCACAAATATTAGATGAGGTAAAAGCTTATGTTTTTATAACATTGGGCTTGTTGCTATATGTTGTTGGATGGGTTTTGTTTTTGATTCCCAACAATATGGTGGGTGGAGGAGTTTCCGGAATAGGAGCAGTTATATATTATGCATCCGGAATTCCTGTGAGTGTTTCCTACTTTGTGATAAACCTGATTTTATTATTGGTGGCAATAAAGGTTTTGGGTAGCGGATTTGGAGTTAAAACCGTGTATGCCATTGTAATGGCTTCACTTATGTTCCAGTTTGTGCCAACCTTCTTTTCTATGGATTTTGTACAGGAAGTAGCTATAGATAACGGCAAATTCTTGTGTGCATTGTTTGGTGGAGCATTGTCTGGTCTTGGTATTGGACTATGTTTCAGCTATGGAGGCAGTACCGGAGGAACAGATATTGTTGCTCTGATGGTATGCAAATATAAAAACGTATCACCTGGAAAAATAATTTTACTGCTGGATGTTTTTATTATTGCATCTTCATTGCTGTTGCCGGCAGATATTATAAGTGAAACAGGAGAGGTAATTGGACAAAAGACATGGGGCGAAAGGCTTGCTATAATCCTGTATGGTTATATAATTGTGATTTCTTGCAGCTATTCTCTAGACCTGTTTATATCGGGAACAAAACAATCTTTACAAATTTTTATTTTTTCTAAAAAATATGAGCAGATTGCAGATGCCATTATTTCACAAGTTGGAAGAGGCGTTACAATTATTGATGCTCAAGGCTGGTATACCAAGGAACACAATAAACTGGTTATGGTAATAGCAAGAAAAACAGATATGAGCTTGGTGTATAAAGTCATAAAGGAAGTTGACAGAAATGCATTTATATCTGTAGGCAGCGTTACAGGTGTTTATGGAAAGGGTTTTGAACAGATAGAAAAATAAAAAAAGAAAAATTTTTTTAGAAATTGGCAATAGGGGGGCTGTAAGGCCCCTTTTTTATTTGTGGGGGTGGCTAATGTATAATTTTACAATCTGCTAAATTCAATACTTAAATTATGTGGATTGTAAATTTTTTTGCTTACGCTTATTGTGGAACAATTATCTATTTGTTCTATCTATGGAATAGATATCATTTGCCTTTAAGGGAATCTGGGTTTATATTTTTTCTTGTTCCAATCATATGTACACTTGTGCTTAGTGATATTCCTGCCTTTTGTGCTTTAAAATGTGTAATCTTGTCCCTGCCATTGATTATTGTTGGCAATGATTGTTGCAATTGGAGCATAAAGAGGTATTTGGCAATTTCTGTTTTTGCATTCTGGATTTTTTTTGGCGCCATTGATGTTGTCTTGTCCTGTTTTGTCAGCAATTACATTGTTTACGTTGTAAGTTTACTTACATTCTATAAGATGGGATATGTTGCATTTGTATATTTTTTATTGATTCCTAATCTCGAACATGACAAAAACAAATCCTTTTATATCAAAACATTACTGGATATAGCAGTTGGCCTGTCGGTATGGGCAACTCTTGCCCCTTTACTAAGTACCTATCTTACGTGTGCGGTGTTCTGTGTGTCGTTTTTGATGCATTTGGTATATGCCCTGTTAACTATATCATATATCTACAATAAAAAGAATCATAATGGATACAGTACAGGTTATTCATATAATATCCCCAATGATTCTGTATTGAGTCTGCTCAAAGATGAGGGGTGGAGTGAGGTGGATGGATCTGCCAAAGAGGATGCCAAGATTGTTTATGCATTGCTCAAGTTGTTTGAGGCTAAGAAAATATACAGGCAATACAATATAAAAGTAACAGATGTGGCAGCTATGATAGGCACCAACAAGTCATATTTGTCAAGGGCTTTAAACAGAAGACTTTCAAAAAATTTTTCGCAGTTTGTGAATGCATACAGGATTAAGGAGGTGTGTGCCTTGTTTATTGACAATCCCAAAGGGGATCTAAAAGATATGGCAGACAGCAGTGGGTTCAACAGCCAAAGTAATTTTTCAATTGTATTCAAATGCCATGTTGGATATACACCATCAGACTGGTGTAAAGAGGTGAGAAGAAGATTGGACAACAAAGAGAATGTAAAGGTTGAGGATTATGTATTGTGATTGTGTAGTGGTATATAGGAAGTATGATGTACTGGAGGATATAAAGCACAGGGTTGAAAGGGTAATGGTTGAAAAGAAACTCTATCTTAACCATACTCTAACCTTAGGGATGCTGGCAGATGAAGTGGGGACAAACAGAACATATTTATCAAGGATGTTCTCACAAAAAATGAAAGTTGGGTTTAACCATTATCTTAATAATACAAGACTCTTTTATGCAGCCTCTGTTGTGGGAGATTGTTCCGATATGAACGATCTGGCAATCAGATGTGGTTTTGGGAGTGTGCGTACTTTCTACAGAAGTTTGGATGAGGTTGACAGGGATGATTTGTATTTGCTTAAAAAAAGGTATCTTTGTCCAAATTTATTAAGACATATGGCAGACGAAAAGATTATTTTTTCTATGAATGGTGTTGGGAAAGTTCTTCCTAACAATAACAAGGCAATATTAAAGGATATTTATTTGTCATTCTTTTATGGTGCAAAGATTGGTATTATTGGTCTGAACGGATCAGGTAAATCAACACTTATGAAGATTATTGCCGGAATTGAGAAATCATACCAGGGAGAAGTGGTTTGGGCTCCGGGGTATACTGTTGGTTATTTGGAGCAGGAACCTCATTTGGATGACACCAAGACTGTAAGAGAGGTTGTTGAAGAGGGTGTTCAGGAAGTTGTTGATTTGATGAAGGAGTATGAGCAGGTTAATGCAAAGTTCATGGAGCCAATGGATGATGACCAGATGAACAAACTGATTGAGTACCAGGGAGAACTTACAGAGAAAATTGAGCAGGTAAATGGTTGGGAGCTTGATTCTAAATTGGAGAGAGCTATGGATGCTCTTATGTGTCCAGAGAGTGATGCCCTTGTAAAGAATTTGTCGGGAGGAGAAAGAAGAAGGGTAGCCTTATGCCGATTATTATTGCAGGAACCTGATGTGTTGTTGTTGGACGAGCCAACTAACCACCTTGATCCAGAGAGTATC
>CALCUQ010000146.1 GCA_937906795.1 uncultured Bacteroidales bacterium
AGAATGATATTGTAATTAAAAAGAAAGAACGGAAAGGAAAATGTACTTGTCAACAAACTTCATTTGAATACAATGGTCACGAGAAGGTTTTAGTTGGAAAAACTGGAGATGAAAATCCATTTACAGTGAAAAGAATACTTGTTTTCCAAATGAATAACAGGTTTGAACTCCAGAGCAGGTCTTCCCGTCCATATTTGCGAAAATATGTCGTCTGTAATCACTATACTGCAATTGGGCATTTTATACTTAAGATCCATATATTCCCTATAAGAGAACAATGATCCGTCTATAGCAACTTTACACCCATAAGGATACTGATAGTGAATCCACTCCTCTATTGTTGGAGTCCCAGGCATTTTAAGTTTCATCAATCTTATATCGCTTCCCTTCAATTGATTCTGTGCCTGAATAAAATAACGTGAATCTGTCCATAATGCCGCACCGGAAAGAGTTACCACCAAAGTACCTGCCGAACCGTCAAATCCGCTTAACCACTCTCTTACTTTGTAGTAATTTTGAGTATATTCCCCAAAATGAGGATCATTAGTAGGTATAATAACAGCAGAAACCCCCATTTCTGAGAGTTTCTGCCTTAGCATACCTAATGCTTCTTTTCTATACATAAATCAATTATTTAAGTAAAGATGCAGCATCAAGATTATTTTTCTCAATATCTTTAAAGTAGTTTACTGTACCAACTTTAAGCTCAATTGTAGCAGCATCGTCACAAACAATAATTCCTTTTGGATGTGTTTGAAGAACGCTAACTGTCCACATATGGTTAACAGCACCCTCAACTGCGTGATACAATGCTCTTGCTTTTGCATGTCCGTTAGCAAGGATAAGAACCTCTTCTGAATCCATAATTGTACCAACACCTACTGTAAGAGCTGTTTTAGGAACAAGATTGATATCATTACCAAAGAAACGTGAGTTTGCAATAATTGTATCTGTAGTCAAAGATTTAACTCTGGTTCTTGAGCTTAGAGATGAACCTGGCTCATTGAATGCAATATGGCCATCTGGTCCAATACCGCCCATAAACAATTTGATACCACCATATGATTTGATTTTAGCCTCATATCTTGCACACTCAGCCTCTGGATCCTCTGCATTACCATTAAGAATATTTACATTCTCTTTCTTAATGTCAATGTGTTGGAAGAAGTTTTTCCACATAAAAGTATGGTAGCTCTCCTCATGATCCTCTGGAAGACCAATGTACTCATCCATATTGAATGTAACCACATTAGCAAAAGAAACTTTACCCTCTTTGTGCAGTCTGATAAGTTCTTTGTATGTTCCTAGTGGAGTAGAACCTGTAGGCAAACCCAAAACATAAGGTTTCTCTGGAGTTGGAGCAAATTCATTAATTTTCTTCACAATGTACGCAGCAGCCCATTGAGACAATTTTGAATACGACTCTTGAATTACTAATCTCATAATTAAAGCTTTTTATATAATTATTATTTAAATTTTCTGTTTAGTTCCACCTTAACAACTCTTTTGCATTTTCAATGGCCGCAGCAGTAAGACTACTGCCACTAAGCATTCTGGCTATCTCATTAACCCTTTCTTCACCGCTAATTTCCCTTATCTTTGATTTAGCAGCCATCTTATCATCAAACTCCTTATAAACAAGCAAATGAGTTGTACCTTTACTTGCAATCTGCGGCAAATGGGTTATGGCAAAAATCTGCATATTCTCTCCCATCTGGCCTATCATATTTCCCATTTTATCTGCTATACTCCCCGACACACCTGTATCAATCTCATCAAAAATCATTGTAGGCATCCCAGTATATTGGGCCATAAGAGCTTTAATGCACAACATGATTCTTGAAAGTTCTCCTCCCGATGCAACTTTTTGCAAAGGTATAGGTTTTTTCTCCCCATTGGCAGAAAAAAGGAAAACAATCTCATCTTTCCCATACAATTTGCAATTTGCAGAGGGCAAAAGCGAAATTTCAAACACTGCATAAGGCATCTGAAGTTCCCTTACCTTATCCTGCAACACTTTTTGCAACCCTCCTACTGCATCTTTACGTTTTTTTGTCAGCTGTGCAGCCAATTTGTCTCTTTGAAGAGTTAAAGTATCAATCTCCTTGCATAGAGATTCCTTTCTGTCATTTGACAGTGCAGCACTCTGCAACTGTGAATCCAACTCCTCTCTAATACCAATCAATTCTCCCACACTCTGTACAGAATGTTTTCTCATCAGAGAATACAACAATGCTATTCTTTGATCTGTCTGCTCCAAAAGCTCCGGAGAACAGATTACCCCTTCTGCTGCATCTTCCAGCTCCTGCTCAATATCCTTACACTCTATTCTGCAACTGTCGAGTCTTTGAGACAGTTCCAACAAATTAGAGTCAAAATCAGAATTCTTTGCCAGCAAACCAGATGCCTCTTTGAGATTCTGTACAATAGAACCGCCAAAGGGTCTCATAAGTTCAAGTGCCTGATATAGTGAACTCCTTATTTGCTGGGCATTAGCCAATTTCTTTTGCTTTGCCTCAAGCTCTTCAAGTTCATCATCAACTAACTTTGCCTCAAGCAATTGCTCCAGCTGAAACTGCTTGTAATCCCTCTCTCTTTCGTTTGAGGCTATTTGCTCATCAAGTTTTACAAGTTCACCTTTCAACCCATTCAACTTACTATATACTGCCTGATACTCACGCAATATATCCACACTGCCGGCAAAATAGTCAAGCACATTCATCTGATACTGCTCATTGGAGAGCAACAAATGCTGATGCTGAGCATGTATATCAATTATTTTTGAGGAAATTTGAGTGAGTGATGCCACTGATGCAGGCTCATCATTTATAAAACTTCTGCTCCTGCCATTTGCCCCCACTACCCTTCTTAATATAATTTCCTCCCCTTCATGTTCAAACTCACCCTCAACTACACAATTCTTTGTGGTATCCTTAATAACAGAAGAATCTGCTTTTGCACCAAGCAATAAAGATAACGCTCCCAGTAGAATTGATTTTCCTGCTCCAGTTTCTCCAGTAATTATTATCAGGCCATCTGGGAACTCAATTTCCAGATTCTCAATTAGAGCATAATTTTGTATAGTGAGTTTCTTTAACATTACATCAGGCTTTCAATATTATCCAAAATATCTTTCGCTACATCCTGTTTCCTTTTTAGCTCATACTCTTTTGGTTGCTGAGCATTTTTGAAAAACATTGTAACCTTGTTTGTATCCCAACCAAAACCTGCGCCCGCATCCTGCATAGAATTAAGGACTATCATATCCAGATTCTTCCTTATCAGTTTGTCCTGCGCGTTTTGTTTTTCATTATTTGTTTCCAGTGCAAATCCCACAGATATGCAACCCTGAGGTTTGTTTTCACCTACCCACGCTGCAATATCTTTTGTAGGGGTAAGTTCAAGATTATAGTTCTCCTTTCCCCTTTTTACTTTTTGTGTTTCCTGCCTTGCTACTGTAAAATCAGCAACCGCAGCACACAAAACAATTATATCAGAAGAAGAAGTATATTCAACTGTTTTTTCAAACATCTCCCTGGCAGAAACAACATCAACCACCTCAACATTAGGGTGTTCCAGTTTTAAATTAACCGGTCCGCTTACCATAGTAACCTTAGCGCCCCTGCTCGCAGCCTCCTTTGCAATACTGTAGGCCATCTTCCCCGACGAATGGTTGGTTATATATCTCACCGGGTCTATAGCCTCTCTTGTAGGGCCCGCTGTAAGGAGTAACTTCTTCCCTTTAAGAGAAGAATCATCTGTAAGCAGAGAATCCACTATCTGAGCAATTTTCTCCGGCTCCTCCATTCGGCCTTTTCCCTCAAGACCGCTTGCCAGTTCCCCACTCTCGGGTTCAATAACAGTTACACCTCTGCTTCTTAGAATATTCAGATTCTCCTGGGTAGATGGATGTTTATACATATCCAGATCCATAGCAGGCGCCACAGCCACCTTGCATCTTGCAGACAAATATGTGGTAAGCAGCAAGTTGTCAGCAATTCCATTTACCATTTTACCTATAGTATTTGCTGTACAAGGTGCTATAAGATATAAATCTGCCCATAATCCCAATGAGACATGACTGTTCCAATCGCCATTCTCCGGATTATAAAAATCTACCAGAATAGGATTTTTGGAAAGTGTAGCCATGGTTAAAGGGGTGATAAATTGTTTTGCCATTGGAGTCATAACAACTTTCACCTCTGCACCCTCTTTAACAAGGGCTCTAACCAAAATTGCACACTTATAGGCAGCGATACTGCCGGTAATGCCCAATATTATATGTTTTCCCTTTAGCATAAGGGTTACTTATTTAAGCCTCTATTTTTCTAGAATATATTTCACCAGACTGGAACTCTTTGATAGCAACAAGTGTTGGCTTAGGCAATTTCTCGTAATGACGTGAAATCTCTATTTGCTCTCTATTCTCAAATGTTTCCTCAAGAGTATCTGCATATGATGAGAACTCCTCAAGTTTAGCACTTAGCTCAAGTTTAACCTCAGCTGCTATCTGATTTGCTCTCTTTGCAATAATCATTGTTGACTCATAAATATTGCCTGTTGGCTCTGCCAACTCAGATAAATTTCTGGTAACAGTATTACTGTAAACTTTGTACTCTTTTTTCTCCATTTTATTATATTGTATCTCTAAATTATTCTTCTGATTGTTTTTTCCCCGATTTTGTATATTTCTCAGATTTGCTGAAACACTCATCCAGTTCTGCTCTATACTTGCTCTCCGGATACTCACTCACAAACAGGTAGTAATCATCAACAAAATCCATATATCTCTCCTTTTGCCTCTCCTGGATACTGTTCAAAGCATATTTGTAAGAAGACATGGCAGCATAATACAGAATCTGCTCTCTATACTGGTTCTCGGCATTCTCTTTAAGAACATTCTTTAACGCATATCTGGATGCTTTATAATCCTGCATTGTATAGTAAAGTTTTGCAGATTCAAAACTTTTTCTTTCCAATCTCTCCACAAGATCTTTCATCATTTGCTGACATTCTGCATAATACTCACTGTTAGGATAATTATACATAAACTCGCTCATAATTGCCATAGCCTTTCTTGTAGGAGTTGGATCAAGTTCATATCTGTATGTGCTTTCATACAAACATTTAACTCTAAAATAGGCACCTTTCTCTGCAAAGACACTTCTTGGATATACTTCAATGAATTTTGCCAGAATGGTTTCCGCACTCTGATAGTCTTTCCAATTGAAAGTACTCAAACCGTGATAAAAGGCAACAGTATCCTCTTGAGGTGTACCCTGAACGGCAAGGTTCAGATTATCAAAAAGTTCAATAGCTCTCTTATATCTCTTCTCCTTAAAATACTGCAAAGCCAACTGATACTTTTTGTCTGTATCGTTACTGTTCATAATTTTCTCATACTGAGAGGCACAAGAAGAAAATACCACTGATATTACAACAAATGCAAATAAAATCTGTTTTCTCATCTGAATATACTTTTACTAAGTGCTGTCTAGCAAATAATGAACCAAATTTCAGAATCCTAATTCTCTTGCAAGAATTTTTCTGCATCCATTGCAGCTCTGCATCCGCTGGCTGCAGCTACAATTGCTTGTCTGTAAATTGGATCCTGAACATCTCCTGCCGCAAAAACACCAGGCACATTTGTCTTTTGAGTTTTTCCGTCGGTGATTATATATCCCTCCTGATTAGTCTCCAAATATGGTTTGAACACTTCTGAATTAGGATGATGCCCAATAGCCAAGAAAAATCCATGGATACTTATCTGACTCTCCTCATTGGTTTTGTTGTTTATTAAAGCTGCACCTGTAACACCAAACTCATCACCCAGAATTTCTTTAGTATTGGTATTCCAAAGCACTTGAATATTAGGTGTATTGAATACTCTCTCCTGCATAGCTTTAGATGCTCTCAAAACATCGCGTCTTACAATAAGGTATACCTTGTTGCACAAGCCGGCCAAGTATGTTGCCTCTTCACAAGCTGTATCTCCACCTCCAACAACTGCTACATCTTTCTTTCTATAAAAGAAACCGTCACATGTTGCACAAGCCGACACACCCTGACCTCTGAATTTTTCCTCCGATGGCAATCCAAGATATTTTGCAGTTGCACCTGTAGAAACAATAAGTGTTTCTGCCTCAATCTGTTTGTCACCATCTATCTCCAATACAAAAGGTCTTTTTGAAAGATCTGCTTTTGTTACTGAACCATATCTTACTTGAGCGCCAAAACGTTGTGCCTGTTTCTTTAAATCCTCCATCAAGTCATTTCCGGTCACTCCTTGAGGATATCCCGGGAAATTATCTATTTCTGTTGTTGTTGTCAATTGTCCTCCTGGTTGATTTCCCTCATACACAACAGGATTAAGATTAGCTCTGGACGCATAAATTGCGGCGGTGTACCCTGCCGGGCCACTGCCAACTATCAAACATTTTACTTTTTCCACTGTCATATTTTAAAATATCCTGCAAATTTACTATTTTTTTTGGATATACCGCTCTTTTATAAAATATTCCAACCTAAGTTCCCATACAAGGAAAAATGCACCAATCCATCGGGATAATAACATTACATACCAGATGCCTCCCAATGCAGATAAAAGGAACAAATCCTCTAAATTACTATGGGATATTGCAATATGGGAATTAAGAAGATCAACATCCTTTTTTGTTACTTTTCCAGTCTGAACCTCTTCCATCATAACTGCTGCACCGTACGCCAGTCCAAGTGTATTTGCCACTATCCACAAAAATGATGTTCTTGATGGCAAACCAAACAAAGCAAGGAAAGGATTAAGGAATTTTGATATCCATCTTATAACTCCATATTCTGACAATAATTTCTGCAAAATTGCCAGAGTATATATAAGGGTTGTCATTTTTATTACAACCGACAAAGTGGATAGAAGCCAATCATACAACATCTGTTTAAGATCCATTGTCTGTTGGGTGGACTGTGAAAAAACTTCTGCTACAGAGCCGGGCAAAATCAAATTTAGGAAATATGCAAGCACAAAGGCAGACATTGTTCTGATTATCACAATTCTGGTTGCACTTGACCCCGTTTTTTTCTGTACCGCAGTCTCTGTTATCATGTTGTGTGCACAAAGAACCATTACGCTCAATATTGTTAGCATACGAACATCCAGATCTATTGAAACTGCTACAGAAATAGCAGCATAGACATTAACAAAATATCCAGTAACAAATGCCAATGCAGCCTCTCCCGGCAAGCCAAGATGATTAAAGAGTGGACTGATGAGATTACTGAACCACGGCAGAATATTAAAGTACCTTAAAAGCATTATGGCAATTGAGACACCAACTGTTATCTTCAACAGCCACAGACATGTTTTGGTAGTAGAGGGAAGTACCTCTCTTATACACTTTATTACCTTAGTTTTATGGTAATTGGATATAGCACTCATACTAATGATACATTTTGGTGCAAATGTAGTGTATCTTTTTAAATAAGTTACTATATTTGCAGCTTGATTTATATTAGAATAATAACCAAAAAAAATATAATTAATGAAAAAACTGATTTACATTTTATTATTGGCAGTTTTAGCTCCATTGGCTCAGTCTTGTAACACTGATGGCAATTCTGCAAACACAACTGTTCTTGCAACTGTAAGATCTAACATCAGCAAATTTGGTTTTATGTTAGTGCTTGACAACAAACAAACCGTAGAAGTAACTGATGTAAAATGTATCTATAAACCTATTGATGGTGATCGTGTTCTTGCATATTGTGACCTTGAGAACACCGTAACCCCTGGTTCAGGCTACAATTACAGTGCAGCCATATATCAAGTTGTTCCAATTGTTACAACAGATGTTAAAACACTCTCTGACCCTGCAGATGACAATTACGGCAACGATGGTATTAAGGTTCTTAATGCCTGGGTTTCTGGCGGATTCCTTAACCTTGAGTTCCAGGTGTATCTAAACAATGCTTCAAGTGCAAAATGTGACATCCAACTGGTTAACAACACTATTGGAGGAAACAAAAATGATGGTTCAAATAACTACTACGAGTTGGAGCTAAGAAACAAAAGCGACCTTAACCTTGAGGAGGCTCACTCTTTGGCATACGGAATTGCATGCTTTAGATTAGGTGAACTTGATCCAGAGAGAGAAGGTCTTACAGGCGGTATCAAGCTAATCCACACAGAGATTGGAAGCAAGGACGGATCAAAAACTTCTACCTTTGCAAAAATTGAGAATCCTGAAATTGACACTGACTGGTTTTAATCTTTTTTCTTTTGTGCCAAAATAACAAATGTTACAGCGGCAAAAACCAGAATCATTCCAATTCCTTGAACAGGAGAAATCTTTTCATGGAAAACCAATACACCAACAATTGCAGCAGTAAGCGGCTCCATACAGCCTAATATTGCTGTAATTGTTGATCCAATCAACTGAATTGCATATATAAGTGTAAGATCAGATATCAAAGTTGGAATAAATGCAAGCGCCAGAATATTCCACCAATGATCAAATGTCACCAAAGGCGCAAACTCTCCCCCCTTTACAACAATATTCATAAAAAACAGAAAACATGAAAATGCCAGAACATAGAAGGTCATTTTCATACCGTTCATGTTTGCTATTGCCTTAATATTATTAACGCCAATAATATATGAGCCATATGTAAATATTGTTACAAGGACAAATATAAGTCCAAGCGGATTCAAT
>CALCUQ010000147.1 GCA_937906795.1 uncultured Bacteroidales bacterium
ACATATATTTAGAATAGTCACTGTATCCTACACTAAAGCCCAGGCCAAAATCCAGATTCAGTTTTTTTGACAATATAAGAGAATAGCCACCCCCTAAAGTCAGGCCATATGCATTACCCTGGTAACCATACCTGTCTATAATACCTCCAAAATTATATCTGCTGTAACCTATATGGGAATTGACAAACCATCCTGAATTTGTGTACCAGAACCAGTACTTTGCACCCACTCCCACTGTTGCCTGCTTGTGCATAACTTCTTTGCCCCAATTGTAGGAAAACGGATTGTATTTGCCTTTTAAATATACACTCCAGTTGGGTGATACATTCAGTCCCAATTCTGCATTGAATGTAACAAGATACAGATACTCCAGACAATTTGTTGCCACATACATATTCTGGGCATTGGATTTACCGGAATATAAAAGTCCGCAGACAATAAAACATAAAATAAAAGTTGCTCTCTTCATCCTTTTTTTTCTGCAAAAGTATAAGTGAGCAACCTGATGAATCCTTAAAAAAAGATAAATATTCCTGTTTATAAAATTATTTTGCCAATCTTAAAAAAACTAAATCTCTATAATCTTGTTATCCAACGGATACCATAAGAAACCCTTTACTGGTTTAAAATCCATTCTCAAAAGCAAATTCATATAAGCTCTAACCTGTTTTTTATAATTTTCAAGCTGAATTGAATTCTCGCTAAAGGCTCCAAACTTATAATCAATCACAGTTGCAGAGTTATTGTATACAATTACTCTATCGGGACGCCTTATATTTCCATCTGTATTTATAATTGTACACTCATTGTAAACTTCATATTTTGGATTGAACCAGTCATACTCCTTAGCTTTGTCCATTGCCCCTGTAACCATTTCAAGCAACTGGTTATAACTGCAGTCGGCCACACCATACTCAATTGCTTTCTTTACAGCATTCTCAACAGACATTGAGTGTGTAATCAAAGAAAACACATAGTGCATTGCTATTCCCCATTCCCTGATTGTTTCACCATCCTTTATACTTCCACTTCCCAATGCCGATTTCATTATATCTGTATGCTTTGCAAACTCAAAAGCTCCTTTTATTTCAAAAACACTTGACTCCTTTTGCTTTGTATTACTATGCAAAGGCTCCCCTAGCTGGTAACATCCATCTTCAAGTTCAGATACACAATAAGAATATAATATATCAGACACACTCTTTTTTGTATAACTGCCGTCCTGTTTAAAATCCGGCAATTGAGCATAAATGACAAGTTCCTGTTTTGCCCTGGTGAAAGCAACATACGCAACATTTATGGCATCTATGCAAGTTGACAGTTTTTCCTTCATATAACTCTGGGCAAAACATGTTTTTCCCAACCCCGAACTATACTTTACAGGTACTGCTATGTCTGCCATATTGTTACCATCTTTTGAATATGAATATTTATTCCACAATATTGGAGATCTCAAAGAGCTATGGTCAAGTGACTCTTTAAAGAAAGGTATTATTGTAACTTTAAAGGCCAGTCCCTTGGACTTGTGTATTGTAAGCACCTTAATTGCATTGATGTCTTCTGGAGCAGAAATGGTTTTCTTCACCCCAAATTCATCCCACCATTTTAAGAATTGGGAAATATTTGTCCCCTCCTTTAGAGTATATGTCAATACCAGATCCAAAAATGCCTGCAAATATGCTATGTCTTCCTTTTGCTCGCTATTGAGAGAATCTCTTATTATACTTTCACAAAGTTGGTAGAGCGAATCACCCTTTTCATTGGAAACCAATGGAATATCCATATATTTCTTATAAATGTTCAAGATGCTCGAATCTGGATTGTCTATCTCTCTAAGTATATTTACAACAGTTGTTACAGCACTGGATGAACATATAAATAAAGAGTCTCCCGATATTACATCATACCCATTCTTTATCAGACAGTTCACTACATTTGCCCCTTCATTGTTTGTTCTGGTAAGAATAGCTATATCACTCAATAAATACCCTCTTCCTTTAAGGTTCTCAATCTCTGCGCACAAATTGTCATATACCAGAGAATCTTCCTCCCCCTGAGGTTTTTCAAAGAATTTCACTTTAACATAACCTCTTGCATCTTTTCTTTTCTGTGGCAATCCCTGCACAAGGGCAGAGTAGACATCTGTTATTGGAGTTTCATCAGATACAGAAAAATTATTTTGAGCCACCTGGGCACAATGTGTAAAAAAAGAATTATTGAATTCTATAATTTCCCTTCCACTTCTCCAGTTTTCTTCCATTGGGTCATCAATAATCTGCTCTTGCCTGAACTGCGATCTGATCTGTTTTGCCAGAATATTCAAATCAGAATTTCTCCATCTGTAAATACTCTGTTTAACATCACCTACTATCAAATTATAATAGCCTGCATCCACACTGTTAGATATTAATGGGTAAAAATTATCCCATTGCATAGCAGATGTATCCTGGAACTCATCCAACATAAAGTTATTTATTGTGGTTCCTATCTTTTCATATATAAATGGAGTGTCACTTCCATCTATAATTTTATTGAGCAACTCAGTAGATTCAGAGATAAGGATCAGATTTTTCTCTTTACAGAATTCCATAATCCTATTATTTACATCTCCAAGAATGCCCATTATATTTACATTTCCCAAAATTGCCTTCGCCGACAAATAATCTGAATACTCCCCATTTTGGGAAAAGAAATCACATATCTGCGACACAATCTCATTAAGTTGTGGGTAGATTGCCTCAATCTCATTGACATTGGATTTTGAACTCCAAGCACTTATATTATCCTGCAACTTAAGGAAAGATTGAGTTGGTTCCAAAATACCTTTTCTTAACGCCAACGCCTTCTCAAAATATACAAATGGCGACCTTGATGCACCCTTAAAACTTGTAACCTCAAGACCATGTGCACTTATACAGTCCAGTCCTTGCTTTACAATTTTCCTATATTTTATCTCAATATTTTTTGTAATCACAAGCAGAGACTCCTTTAGTTTTCCAACCTCAGAAGTAGAAAGTTCACACTCACAGCTATTGTTTATAATCTTGAACTGCTCAGAAAATATAGCCTTGCTAAGAGAAATTATCTTTTTTCTGATATCCCAACTGTCACCTTTATCAACCTCATCCAAAGAAAAGTTTATCAGCCAATCCAGCAACTGCCCACTCTTGTGGTCATCCAGGTCTGCGTACATTCTGTCAATTGCTGCTACCAGTACAGATTCTACATCAAGTTCAACCTCATATGTAGCCATGCGTCCCAATTCTCTTGCAAAAGAACGCATAACCATCTGAAAAAATTTATCAATTGTACTAATATAAAACGCAGAGTAATCATGCAATATTGATACAAGTATCTTTTTTGCCTCTGATTGAATCTCCTCACAAGAAAGAGAAGTTGACTTTAACAAATCTTTAAGATAATCGGACTTCTTACAATCAACCGACAATATATGTAACTCCTGCAGAATTCTCTGCTTCATCTCATCAGTAGCCTTATTTGTAAAAGTTACCGCCAGAATATGTCTGTAAGCCTTAGGTTGCCCAAACAACAATCCAATATACTCTCCTGCCAATTTATGGGTCTTTCCTGCCCCTGCAGACGCTGTACATAATTTTATCATAACCTGTAATTTACAAATTATTATCTACTACATAATGCATTCAATGGACACCATTTGCAATGGTCTCCTGCCTTTTTACCAAAAGGGACATCTTTGTTGAATATCTCCTCCACACATTTTGTAAGCTCCTGCTTAAACTCCATCAACTTATCAGCCTCAAGATCTACAGACAGGGTTTTGGCATCACTCATTTTCTTTATAAGGTACACAACCATTGCTATATTGCCTAAAGCTTCTCCTTTAACAAGTTTGCTGTCAAACATCATAAGTGCATACAAATACAATTGGATATACACTTTGCAATCTTTCTTTATGCTTCCGTCAAACAATCCGCTAATGGCGTAGCCCTGCGGCAACTCATTTATTGAACCTGTTTTATAGTCAATAACCCTAATTAAATCACCTTGGCACAATTTGTCAACCCTATCAACAAAAGCTTTAAAATTAACACTCTTTGTACCACCATAAATTGGGAGTTTATATTCCACCCTCTTCTCTCCATCCTCATATACAAACGGGGCTACTGATATATCATAATCAAATGTAAGCGATATATATTTTTTAAGGAGCTCCTTAATAATAATATTACGCCCTTTTATCTCCTTAACATTCAACTCTTTTGCAAAATTCTCCCCAATAAGCCTCTCAATATTTCTGTTATCGTCCCTCTCTTTTTTTATAATCTGCTCACTTACAATCTCATTTTTATATTTAGAGTAAATTTGTTCCAATACATTGTGGAATATTGTTCCAAAAGTGTTGCTTTCTACCCCCTCAACAACTTCATCATCCTGCTCAATCCCCTCCACATTTTCAAAATAGAATTTTAGTGGACAGGTAAGGTAATTGTTTATTGCACTCGCCGACAAAGAGTTTTGCCCATCTACATATTTGCTGTGCAACAGTTCCATTATCTGATCACTCTTTACAATTGAAGTATCTACTCCAGTTCCAATTCTTATTTTGGAAGTAGCAACACTCTCATTTATATTCAAATTGAAATGATATTTCAACTGTTTTACATATCTGCTAACCTCACCCGTTGTAAGCCCCTCTGTTGTAGAATCATACACCATATACACATTTTTTGCCCTGCAAATGCTTCTGTAAAAATGATATGAAGCAATACCATCTACAAGTTCATAAGTAGGCAATCCAAAACCAAACCTTAAATTATATGGAATCAATGACTGTTCAGCTGTATTTGCAGGAAATTTGCCCTCGTTGGCAGAAACTATAATAACATTTTCAAAATCAAGCAATCTGGTCTCAAGGGTTCCCATTATCTGAAGCCCCCTTAATGGCTCTCCGGTAAAGGGCACACTTATTCCAGCAGAAAGTTTCTGAATAAGCGACACATATGTCTTAACCTCCATAGGGATATCAAGTTCCTTCAATCTGTTTATCTGAAGATAATACTGATATATAAACTCCCTGTCCCACAATGGCAATGCCTGATCAAGAATCTTCAACAACTGCAACTGGTACTCTATAACGTCTTTGGTTGTAAGGGCTACTGTAAATACCTTATCCAAAAACTCATCTTCATGTAAAAGAGAATCCCCCTGCTCAATATAAATAATATTGTCCTTAACAATTTTACTCTTAATCTGTTCTACTTTACTCCCCGATAATTTTCTTACATATTCATGGCTAAGAAGCTCCATAACAGATTTATGATAGAAACAATATCTGTCTCCCTTTAATCTTACATCTTTCTGTAAAGCAGTAATATGGTTTATAAATGAATTAAATGCCGTTGCTGCAATAGGATATCCCATTGTAACATTAAGGGAATCAAACTTATGCCCTATTGAATTTAAAACAGGAAGAAGCAATGATTCGTCGGGAAGAACAATTGCGGTAGAGATGGTTTCCTCTGGGGAGACACTCTGCATGGGATACAGATTCTCCAGAATACGGGAAACAACAAAAGACTGCCCAACTGCAGATGGTACAGAAATTACATTTATATTCTGCTGCGCAGGTTGCACAGTTGTATCCGGCAATTTGTATCTTGATGGATACTCTTTAACCAGATACCTTATAATTTCTCCGGCGGTATTGTCCTTATCCAACAGATAATCTCCATAAAAATCCCAATAAAAATCCCCCTTCCCTGTATTTTTAAGATGCGACATTATTTTAAGTTCGCATCTGTTTGGTGCATTGAATCCAATAAATACTATCTCCTTATCGAATTTTCTAAGTGCAATGTTTTCTGCTGCATCCCTATACATTTGCCCCTCATAGGAGATACCTTTGGATTTTAGTGTTTCTTTATAATTTGTGTAAAGAGTGTACATTACGCCCCATATGGAACTAAAGAACTCTTTCTTCTGACTAATTTTTCCTCCTTTGAGAAAATTTGTCCAGAAAAGCTTTACAGCTTCCAGCTGATTTGGTGTAAGATATGAGAATTTCTCCTCAATCTCCTTAAGTTCCTTTATATTGGTAAAAAGCTGTTTGGGATCTACTATATATTTGTCAATATCGTTAAAGTCTTTGAGAATTACATTCCCCCAGCCAAGAAAGTCATCAAAACTCTCTTTTGCCTGAGCAATATCCTCTTTTATATTTGGATATTTTACTTTAATATATTCTTTATAGAGTATATATTGAAGAATAAGAGGATCAGCCAGTTTAAGATCACTCAAATTTTCTACAAACTCATTTATGGTAATAATCTGAGGCGATAAAACCGGCTTGCCATATCTGTTCCCCCATTCTTGTCCCAGAAATTTCTGAAAAAACTTTAGGGAACGTCTGTTTGGCAATACAAAGACATACTCCAAACTGCCGGAATTCACAAAAACTTTTACTACTTCCCTTAAAAACTCTTTAGCCATAGTTTTCTTTTTCTGCAAAAGTACAAATGGTAATTGTCACTTTATGACAATTTCAATTATTCAATATTAAGTTGTGTGATATTATTGAGAGACTGTATGTACGATACAAAAGCATTCTGGCTTCTGTGGCCAACAACCTTTACAACGCAGGTAAGTTTTATTAGAGCAACATCTCCATGAGACTCTGCGTTGGTGGTGTATGTAACCATATGATACTTTCTTCTCTCTATCTCTTTTAATATAAGTTCGAGATTGGTTTTATCTGTGGTTGTAAGTGTTACCATTACAGTTGTAAGTCCCAGATTTTTAAAAATAAGGAGTGCTTCCAGACCAATCAGAACAAGCACAGTTGCAGCAATTCCCAAGAAATACATTCCGGCACCTATAGACATTCCTATTGCAGCTGTGGCCCACATACCGGCCGCAGTTGTCAAACCTTTTATCATCTGCTTCTGGAATATTATGGTACCTGCACCTATAAAACCTATACCACTAACTATCTGCGCCGCCACTCGCGAAACATCATAATTAAAACCATTCTCAATTGCATACTCCACAAAAGCGTATTGTGATATAATTACAAACAATGCACTTCCAAGACAAACCAGAAAATGTGTTCTGAATCCCGCTTCTTTAGCTCTGAATTCCCTGTCCAGTCCAATGGCTGCCCCCAACATTCCTGCCAGAAACAACCTTAAAACAAAAGTCCATTCCATATTACTATATATACAAAGTAATCCATAAAAAGGCAATCTGGTGGCCTTTTTATGGATTACCTTTAAAATTTAATGCGATTATAATCTTGCTCTTATTGCTTTTGAAGCCTCTTCATATCCTGGCTTATCCAACAATGCAAACATATTTTTCTTATAATCCTCAACACCAGGTTGGTTAAAAGGATTTACACCCAACATATAACCACTAATTCCACAAGCTATTTCAAACATATAGAATAGCTCTCCAAGATTATACTCATCAATCTTTTCAATCTCAATTTCAATATTTGGAACACCACCATCTATATGAGCCAGTTTTGTTCCAAGTTGAGCCATCTTGTTAACCTCTTCCACTCTCTTTCCTGCCAAGAAATTAAGGCCATCCAAGTTTTGCTCGTCTTTTTCTATTGTAACTGTATGAGCTGCTTTCTTAACCAATACGTTAGTCTCAAACAATATTCTCTCACCATCTTGTATATATTGTCCCATTGAGTGCAAATCTGTTGAGAAGTTTACTGATGCAGGGAATATACCCTTACCATCTTTACCTTCGCTCTCTCCATAAAGTTGCTTCCACCATTCACCCAAATATTGCAATTTTGGATTATAGTTTACAAGAATCTCTATCTTTTTACCCAAAGAATATATTGCATTTCTCATAGCTGCATACATAATAGCAGGATTGTCTGCTACTGGTTTTGAACAAACCTCCTGCATATGTTTTGCACCATCTACAAGAGCTTTTATATCAAAACCTGCCAATGCTATAGGTAATAGTCCTACAGGGGTAAGAACAGAGAATCTGCCTCCAACATTGTCGGGAATAATAAAAGTTGAATAACCTTCCTGGTTGGCTAAAGTTCTCAATGCTCCTTTGGATGCATCGGTAATTGCAACTATTCTCTCTTTACAAACCTCTTTCCCAAATCTCTTCTCCATATCCTCTTTAATGATACGGAATGCAATTGCAGGCTCGGTTGTTGTACCCGATTTTGATATTACAACGGTTGCATATGTTCTTGTAGAAAGGAACTCCAAAAGTTCAGCAGCATAATCTTCTGAAATATTATGTCCGGCAAAAACAACCTGAGGATTGGTTGTACACATATTGGCTGCAAAAGTGTGAGACAATGCCTCAATTGCACATTTTGCACCTAAATAAGAACCTCCAATACCAACAACCACTACAACATCCACTTTACCTTTCCATCTTTTAACTATGCTATTGCAAGCATCTATTAAAGAGTTGTCTATTTCACTTGGCAAATTCACCCAACCCAAAAAATCATTACCTGCGCCGTTTCCTTTAAGCACAGTATCAAGTCCTTTATATGCCTCTTCTACTTGTTTGTTATAAAGCTCAGCAGAAACAAAATTTTCTGTAGCCTTTAGATTGATATTGATCATAGTTTATCAGTATTAAATAAGTGTTTCAGTTAATTGTCTCATAATAAATGCAGGATATCTGTTTTCGTACAAAATTTTGTACACAGCCTCTGCAATTGGCATTTTTATGCCGTATTT
>CALCUQ010000148.1 GCA_937906795.1 uncultured Bacteroidales bacterium
GGGAGGTGGTGGCATTCACCATTGCGGAGAAGACAAATTCCGATACCCTGCTGGTGCATATTGAGAAGGCATACGCAGACATTGTGGGGGCATATCCAACCATTGCAAATGAGTTCCTCAGAAACACAGTTGTTATAGATGAGGCGACAGGTGAACTCTCTGTAAAATACATAAATAGGGAGGATGATGCAGGTGACTTGGGTTTGCGGGAGGCCAAAATGCAATATCATCCCCTCTTTTTGCTTGAAAAGTATTCGGTAAAAGAAAAATAACTATATTTGCACCCTAAACCAATACATTATAGAATTTGGAACCTCCCAGTAGCATTACAGCAGAACTTATAGTTCTCTCGTGTTCAATATTAGGTCTTATAACCTGTTCGGCCCTTATATCCGGCAGTGAATCGGCATTTTTCTCCCTTACACCCGGACAGAGGGATACGCTCAAGCAGGAGGGGGATGCCAAAGGTGAAAGGGTGCTGTGGCTCCTTTCCAACCCCGATTACCTGTTGGGTACAATACTGCAGGCAAACAACGTAGTAAATATTCTTATAGTTCTCCTTTCAACAATGTTGTTGGGAAGGCTTTTTGATTTCTCGGCTTCTCCGGTTATGGAGTTCCTGATCAATACCATATTGGTCACTTTCTTCCTCCTTATTGCAACACATTACCCTGTGCAGTTTGCAAAGATGATGGCTATGCCAATCTCTGCACTCCTTCCGGTTGCCAGACCTTTCAACAAGTTCATGACTAACTTTACAACAAAAATTTCAGAGCATTTTGAACAGAAGGGAGAGGTTACTCTGGAGGAGTTGTCTGAAGCGGTTGACATTGCAACACCAACTGCGAGCCAGGAGAAAAAGATGCTCAAAAGCATTGTAAAGCTCCCTACAATAAGTGTAGAGAAAATTATGAAGCCACGAGTGGATGTGGTGGCAATAGATATTGATTCCACAAATGAGGATGTAATAAGAGTTGCAAACGAGTGCGGTTTTTCACGACTTCCGGTTTATCAGGAAGATCTGGATGACATAAAAGGTTTCCTTTACATAAAAGATATGCTCCCATACATAGCTGGCAGAAGCAGCGGATTCAACTGGAAAGACCACATAAGGGAGGCATATTTTGTACCGGAGAGCAAGAAAATCAATGACCTGCTTGAGGAGTTCCGCAGCAAGAAGATGCATCTGGCTGTGGTAGTAGATGAATATGGCGGTACAGACGGTATTGTTACCCTGGAGGATATCCTGGAAGAGATAGTTGGGGAGATTGTGGATGAGAGCGATTTTGAAGAACTTAATGAATTGAACAGAAAATAATATATATGGGCCTGTATTTTAGAAAAGAACTTAAAAACGGTGCAGAAATATCCGTGTGGGAAGTCACGGAAACCGAGGAAGAGTTATTGGAAATCATTTCCATTCCAAATGAGGAACTGGAGGAGTTGTTTTACACAAAGAGCGGAGCAAGAAGAAGAGAGAAACTTGCTGTGAGAGCGCTTCTGAATACTGTTTTTGAGGATAAAGTATATTTGGGACACCACGACAACGGAAGCCCTTTCATCCAGAACAACTCCACCCACATAAGCATAACCCACACAAACCGCTTTGTGGCAATAATCACCCATCCTACAGAGGAAGTTGGAATAGACATTGAGAGTATAGAGAGAGATTTTTCAGCAGTTGAGAAGAAAGCACTCTCAGAGGATGAGATAGATGATTTGCAGGACAAGAACCGCAACCTGCAGCTGGCAATCTACTGGTGTGCAAAGGAGGCCATCTACAAACGTATGAGCCAGCATGGTGTTGACTTTGCAAAACAGATGGAGGTAGACAAGTTCAATCCTAAAGAGGAGGGAGACATAGAGGCAACCTTCATTAACAAAGACGGTTCGGAAGAGGAATTTGAACTTGAATACGAGGTGTTCGACAACCACGTGATGGTGTGGCTGGTAGGATAACTTTCCCAATAATATTTCCGGCGTAAAAAAATAGCGGCAGCCCTTTTGAGGAGCTGCCGCCTGTTTTATAGGGAAGAGGATATTACATCATACCGCCCATTCCGCCGCCCATTGGAGGCAT
>CALCUQ010000149.1 GCA_937906795.1 uncultured Bacteroidales bacterium
CGATCACCTTTAGACTGCCAGTCTAACGCTCTAGCCAGATGAGCTAATGCCCCGTTTCTGCAGACCGGAAGGCAGGGGAAACCTGCTATCCGGCTGCAAATATATAAAAATTTCTCAAATTCAGATGTCGGGAGGAAATTAATATACTTCCACTTTTGCTGCGGCTGCCTTGCATTTGTCCCTCAGGGCATCCAGATCGCTTCCGTTAGGGGCGTAGCATACAACCACTCCCATTCTGCGGTTCTTTCTGGTGGTTGGTTTGCCGAATATCCTCAGGTATGTGTTGGTCTCCTTGCATACTTCCTCTTCGCCTCTGTAACGTGGGGCCTCCTGGCTTGCAATGTTTGAGAGGATTACTGCACTGGCTCCATAACGCTCCTGGGTAATTTCAGGGATTGGTAGTCCAAGGACTGCACGGCAGTGGAGCTCAAATTCGCTGAGGTTCTGGGTGCCTGCAAGGGTAACCATTCCGGTGTCGTGAGGTCTTGGGGAAAGTTCTGAGAAGTATACGCCGTTCTCATTGCTTAGGAAGAATTCAACACCCCAGATTCCTGCGCCTGTAAGGGCTTCGGTAACTTTTGCTGCCATTCTCTGTGCCTCAAGAAGATGCTCGGGCTTGTCACCATCCATGATCACACCTCGCTCGGTCTCAAGTTTCCATGCTCCTTGATTTATCTCAAGAATATGCTCGGGCTTTACAGGTGCCGGCTGGAAGCTTTCCCTGTAGTCTCCGCTTATCTGGACGTGGCCTATAGGTGGACAGAAGAGGGTAGGGCCATCTTTCTGGGTAACGGTAAGGAGGGTAATTTCGCTGTCGAATTTGATGAACTCCTCAATGATGAGTTCCTTTATGTCTCCACGGCTTCCCTCGCAGCCGTAAATCCAGGCCTGCTCAAGGTCATCTGCACTTTTTACAACGCTCTGGCCTTTTCCGCTGGAGCTCATAAGCGGTTTTACAACACAAGGGAATCCCACTTTTGCTGCAGCCTCCTTAAGTTCTTCAAGCGATTTTGCGTAGAAATATTTTGCGGTTTTAAGGCCCAGTTCTTTTGCTGCCAAATCCCTGATTGCCTGTCTGTTCATTGTGTAATTCACAGCTTTGGCACTTGGAACTACCTGTATCCCCTGTTTCTCAAATTCATAAAGCCTCTCGGTGCGGATAGCTTCAATTTCAGGTACAATTATGTCTGGTTTGTGTTTTGCAACAACTGCATCAAGGGCATCTCCGTCCAGCATGCTGAACACCTCAAACTCATCTGCCACCTGCATTGCAGGAGCTCCTGCATATGAGTCACAGGCAATAACATGCTGCCCTTTGCGTTTTGCCGAAATCACGAACTCCTTTCCCAATTCTCCGGAGCCCAACAAAAGAATCTTTTTAGCCATATATTTTCTAGTATTTTA
>CALCUQ010000150.1 GCA_937906795.1 uncultured Bacteroidales bacterium
TTAAATCAACACCCCAGCAAAGTTTGTTAAGTTGTGGAGGGTTTTTTGCACCAGGAATACTGCGAGGAATAAAGCTGAACAAATAACCTTTCATATTAGGATGTCCGTACATTTCAAATGCTTTGTCTGTTCCTCTACCCAAGCTTACAGGTGTTCCCTCAAAGTAACAAGTTGATGGGTATAGGTAAATAGCTCTCATATCTGGAAGATTTGGTGATGGCTTAATAGGCAAGCGGTACAATTTTGCGTGAGTGTAGTTCTCACATTTGATAACAGTAAGTTTTACTTTTTTACCTGCAGCCTCTTTAAGACCCCAGTCCAACCATCCTTTTTCGTTTGCCATATATGCAAGTTCACCAAGTGTCATACCATGTACAACTGGAATAGGAAGACCGCCAACGCCAGATTTGTATTTAGGGTCAAGTATTGGACCATCAACATAGAATCCAATAGGATTAGGTCTGTCCAATACAACAAACTCTTTTCCCTCAACTGCGCAAACAGCCATCATTTTTATCATTGTAACATAATATGTATAGAAACGCACACCCACATCCTGAAGATCAAATAGAAGCACATCAAGGAAGAACAACGCTCATCTTATCAAAGTTGATTGTCCATTTCATATCATAATCAGCTGTAATAACATTACCTGTTTTTGCATCAACTGAACTTGAAACATGCTCACCTGCATCAGCATCACCTCTGAATCCATGCTCTGGAGACATAATGCATGTTACATTGATTTTTTTACTAAGAAGAGTATCAAGAACGTGTGTAGTTGGTGTTACCATTCCAGATTGGTTGGACAATACACAAACTTTTTTACCTTTTAAAATAGGGATGTATTCTTTAACTCTTTGTGCTCCTGTTATAATATCAGTAGCATAATTCATTTTTTCTTCACCAGGGAAAGTTCCCATTGCATTTTTTGGATTTTGGGCAAATAAGCTTGCACATACAAACAATGCAATAACTAAGGTTGCAAGTTTTCTCATATTGTTTTATTATTTGTGTTTCCGTTTGTATCTAGCAAATATAATCAAAATGTAGATTATTGGCAACAGGATAAAGTAAGAGACCTGCCCGTTGCGGATAAACCACTTTGGACAGGTCTCAAAACAGGTATATATAGGCTATGATTTCTTATAGTTGGAATCTTAAACCAATTGATGGCATTGCTGCGCTCTTTTGGTACACGCCGCCAAAAGTTACACCACCATCTGTAATTGTACCATTTGTTTTCTTGCCAAACAAATAGCCAAATCCAAGGTCAATTGCCATAAATTTAAGAGGTCTTAGTGAAGCACCAACTGTAATACAACCAGATGTTGCACCAGGAGTCTCAGGACCATAGTTATCCAATTGTACAGGAGTTGTATCTATATAACCACCAAATCTAAAGGTAGCAAATTTTGTTACACACCACTCAGCACCAGCTCTTAATGCCCAAGAATTTTCGTAGTTCTTTATACTGCTTTGCTCGTATCCACCTGTAGTCTCATCAAATTTGATATCAAGAGATTTGTAAGCACTCCATCCGGATATCTGGAAATCTGCTGTAACAGTCCATTTCTCTGTTGGTTTGTAAGCAGCACCAAAGCTCAAAACATAAGGAACAGGAAGTGATGCATCAAAATTAGCACCATCAAGAGCCCCAATCAAAGCAAGTTGTGCTTGAGTCTTTGTAAGAGTAGCAACAGTACCTGCAGGGATATGACCGGCAGCCTCCAAAGCTTTTAGAGGGGTAGTGTCAAATGATTTGATTGCGTTAACTACTGCCTCTGCGTTGTCATTTGCATAATCAACATCAGCCTCACCTCCCTCAACAGAAAGTTTTACTTTAGATCTGAAAGAAGCACCAAGGGTAATCTTTTTGCTTAGATTAACCATCACACCAAGGTTGTAGCCAACAGAAACTTTTGACTTGCCCTCCAACTCCATAGAAGCGGGAATCTGGTTGTTGAATGATTGGATCATACCAGGAAGTGGAGCAAGAGAAGGCATCATTGCAGAAAGACCGCCAGCAAGAGTACCAAGACTATTGAAAGCGTTAGCAGCAATAAGTCCTTTGTCCATTGAGAAACTTCCAAAGTCAATCATCAAACCTGCACCAAAACTAATGAAATCACCAATTTTGTATGAAATTGTAGGTTGAACAGAGAAAACTTTTAAAGAAATTTCTTGAACAAATGTAGATCCCGCCCAGTTGTCTGGCCATTTCAGACCATTACCTGCAGGGTTAGTTATACTAACACCAATTGCAAGATTCTTACAAGGTTTGTATCCAATGTAACCAAATAGAGGTGTACTTAGTGGGTTATCGGTTGTTGCCTTAAAGTTTGTAGGAGCTGTTCCGTTCATCTCAACTTTAGACTTGATACCGGTAACACCAAGAGAAATGTCAAATTTAGAGTTCATAAATGCCATACCTGCTGGGTTGAAAAGCATACTTTCTGCACCTAATTTTAGAGCAGTACCAGTATGACCCATACCTAATTGTCTGGCACTTTGTGAGTTTACTTGATATCCTTCTGCAAATGCAGGAACAGAAATCATAATAGTTGCTGCAGCAATCAACAATTTGCTGGCATTAGCAGCCAATTTCTTAAAATTCATATTTTATCCTTTTAGTTTAATCGGCGGCAAAGGTATACAAATATTTTAATATACCAAATTTTAATAAATCTTATAAAATATTGTGGTACAAAGTATTATATCTACACTATGATAGTCTATAGTGTAAAATAGATTAGTAAAACATTTTACTAATAAAGCGTAATGTTAAGATAATCAGCAGAATACTTATAAGGGAAAAAAGACCAGAATAAAAGAGAATATTG
>CALCUQ010000151.1 GCA_937906795.1 uncultured Bacteroidales bacterium
CAATGGGAGCTGTTAGAATTAGTGGAAGTGGTGGTTTTATGGGATATTGGGGATGGTTTAAAGAGAGGGATCTTGGTAAATATTTTGCCTATTATGGCCGCTCAAGCGATTGCTTTCTGGTTGAACTTGCAAATGGCAGAAAGTATATGCTAGGATGCAAAAATGCACCACAAATGGTTGAGTACATTAATGGGAATATAAAAAAGTAATTGTTTGTTACTAACGGAATTATATGTATATTTGTATACGAATACACATATATAAGTTTTCGATCAAAAATACTAATATACAATCAATTAATCTTTATAAATTATGGAAAACAAAAGTTTACTTTGGAAGGAAAGTGTAAATAAAGCTTTTTACGGATTCCTTGCTTTTACATTATTGAGTGGTGTAGTTGGCGGTATTGTGTCTCTAGTTAGTGGTGCAGCAGGTATTGCTTCTTTGGCTTCTGGTGGCAGCGGTGCAGGTTTGGTAATGCCTCTTATTGTTGGTATTTTGGCAATAGCCGGATATGTTTATTATTTCTTGGGTATTAAAGGAATGAAAGCTGCTTCTGTTGGTAATGTTATTGAGCCTGGTACATCTCAAATTTATACAGGTGCATTACTTGCACTGATTGGTGCAGTTGTTGACCTTATTCCTTTACTTGGATGGGTAGCTGCAATTTTGAGCATTATCTCTTTTGTGTTAATGTTCTTGGGCTTTGGTAAAATTAGAGATTTGGCTGTAAATTCAAATGCAGCTGCAGGTGCAAAACAACTTTGGTTGGCAATGTTACTAGGACTTATTGGAGCAGTTATTGGTTTTATTCCATTTATTGGTGGAATCATAAGCATGATTATCTCAATTGTGGTTCTTGTATTTGGTTTCTTAGGTTGGAAAAACATTTCAAATTCTGAGTTAGAGTAATCTTAAATAAATTATAAAAAAGACAGCATCCAAACGGGTGCTGTCTTTTTCTTGTTGTATATTAGTCTTATATTTGTAAAAAACTAAAAATATATGAGACCACAATATTTAAAAGAGGGAGATACAATAGCTGTTGTAGCAATAGCATCATCGCCAAGCCAGGCACAAATGGCCGCAAACTGGAAAGCACAATTTGAGAGTTGGGGATTAAAAGTAAAAGTAAGCGAACATATCACAGATAGAATTCATTATGATTTTGCCGGAGATCACAAACTTAGGGCAGAAGAGCTTACTAAAATGGTGCTTGATAAAGATGTAAAGGCAATTGTGTCTATAAGAGGTGGATATGGTACAATGCATACCATCAAACATTTGGATATGAATATCTTTAAAGAGAACCCAAAATGGATTATAGGATACAGCGACATTACCATTCTTCACTATGCTTTGCAGAAAATGGGAATTGAGAGCATTCATGGAGCAATGCCAGGTACCTTTACTGAGGAATTTGATGGCTTTTCACAAAATTCATTAAAAGATGCTTTGTTTGGGAATGTGGTAGCCTATACAACAAACCCATCTAAATATAATAATTTTGGAGCAGGAGAGGGTAAACTTGTGGGAGGAAACATTACATTGCTTAGAAATCTTGTAGGTACACCTTTAGATAATGACTACAATGAACCTACAATCTTGTTCATTGAGGATATAGATGAGAAAATGCATAAAATAGACAGTAAGTTATGGCATCTGAGAGAGTGCGGTTATCTGGCAAAATGTAAAGGTATTGTAGTTGGTTACTTTACAGATATAGCAGATGAGGATTTATGGGAACAAAGTGTTTATGACCTGATTTACTCATATACAAAAGATCTTAATATTCCAGTAATGTTTAATTTCCCTTGTGGCCACGAGCATCCAAATGCAAGTATCTATTTGGGTAGGAATGTTCAGATGAGTGTAAATGAAAGTGGTGGAGTATTGAGGTTTTTATAAGCCAGAAAATTGTAGATTTACAGAAAATATCAAAGAATATGATTAAGAGAAGTTTATTATTATCATTAGCTCTTTTGATGAGCCTATTGGTATTGGCTCAAAGTAAAGATTCATTGACTTTTGTAAATGCTCCCTGGGAAGTGTCTCAGATTGCAAAAGGAATTACATTAAAGCAGTTCCATTTTACAGGGGATAACAAAATTTTTGAGTCCAGCCAGTATATTTCAATTATAGAGATTGATACTAAAAAAGCAAAAGGACGCTTTGCTTTGGCAAATGATCCGGGCAGGATTACCCCTACCAGCAAATTTGCTAAAGACAGTGGAGCGGTGGTAGCTGTGAACGGAACCTTTTATAATATGAGAAAGCCATATAACAGTGTAAGCTTCTTTAGAAAATATGGAGAACTTTGTTATGAGTTTACAGAAAAAATGGAGCAGAGAGACAACGGAGCACTGGCTATTTCAAAGAAAGGAAAAATAAGTATTGAATACGCACCTGTAGATGAGCAAGGACTTGTTCTTGCTGCAGACTGGGCTAAAAATGTTGCCGCACCTCATGTTATGGGTAGTGGTCCGGCATTGTTGAAAGATGGACAACAAGCACCTTTAATCCAGAATTCATTCAACAAGAACAGACATCCCCGCAGTGCTGTTGCAACCTATAAGAACAAAGTATATCTTATTACCGTAGATGGTAGGGCAAAAGGTGTGGCAGATGGTATGAGCTTATGGGAGTTTACCTCAATTATGCGTTATATTGGAGCAGACAATGCCCTTAATATGGACGGAGGAGGATCTACAACCCTATATGTAAAAGATGCACCGGAAAATGGAATAGTAAACCATCCTTCAGACAATAAGAAATTTGACAGGCAAGGAGAAAGACATGTAGTGAATTCTCTTCTTTTTATTCCCCGATAAGTAATCAACCTTGTCTTGGAATGGAGGAAGCTAATATATAAAATAATGAGAGGGTGACAAAAGTCACCCTCTGTTTGTTTTATCCGCAATGGAAATACTTTTCAACCATTTTTATGAGCTCATCTGGGTTATCTTGCAGATAGACTCTTAAAGAAGAATCATCATATGATTTGAGTTTGGCAATAATACCATCAATCATTGCAGGAGAGAAAACATTATATTTTTGGTAAATATCACGTTGCTTTTCCAGACATTCAGCAGACGCAGCACAACTGTCTGGCAACTGGGCCAAACCTTTTAGTTTGTCTTCATTTTCCTTTTGGTGAATATTTACATTAACATAAGTTTTTTCTGCAATCTCCAATGCATTATCCATCTGCAAACCATGACGGCAAGCAACAGCCAAGCCTGCAATTAGCTGATACAAGTCTGCAGATCCGTCTGGAGAACGCATTTCAACAGTCTGTTTTTGTGTTGTGTCAAAGTTTGATGCCTCTTCCAATGGATTTGCTGTTTTGCACATATCTGCATCTGCAACCCAGCCAAGAGGAACCCTTACAAGTACAGAACGGTTACGGTCACCCCAGCAAATATTTGTAGGAGCCTCCTGATGAGGAACAAGTCTCATATATGCCATTGGGTTAGTATTGCCAAAAGCAGTAATTGATGGGGCAAGTTCCATCATGCCGGCAATTGCTTTGCGTGCAGTTTGTGAAAGAACACCATTATCCAGCATCTGGCTTTTTCCATCTTTGGTTATTTTCATATGGATATGTAGTCCTGAGCCTGCCTTGCCGGTAGTTATTTTTGGTGCAAAAGTAACTTCGTAGCCATGTTGATAAGCCAGATTCCTTATAATCCATTTGGCAACAGTAAGCTGGTCTGCAGCCTCTGTTGCATCTACAGGCAAGAATTCAATTTCATTCTGCTCGTAAATTTTACCGTTAAGAGTAAAGTTTCCAACCTCGCTGTGTCCATATTTGATTTGTCCTCCGGCTTGGGCAATATATGTCATACATTTTGTGCGGAACTCTCCAAATTTGGAATATGGTGCAGATTCATGATACCCTTTCTGGTCTGTGGCTGCATACATATTGTCATCTGGAGCTATTACATAGTATTCCAATTCTCCCATTGCCTGAAATTCAAATCCGGTTTCCTGTTTAAATGCTTTGCACGCTTTGGCAAGGGTATATTCAGGGGAACTCTCCAGTGGTTTGCCATCTTTGTTAAAATAAGAACAAAGCATTGTAAGGGTTGGAATTTGTGCAAATGGATCTACAAAGGCTGTGCGGAATTTTGGAACAACATACAAATCACTGCTGCCTGCCTCTATAAAAGGGAACAGGCTGGAGCCATCCACTCTTTCTCCGCAAGTGAGAATTGTTTGTAGATAATCAAGATTGTTTATGACAAAATTGAGTGTTTTAAGCCTTCCATCTGCAGCAGGATACATAAAGTTTACAACCTTTATGTTATTGTCGCAGATATAACCTATTATATCGTTTCTGGTAAAATCTTTGGGGCATTTTCCAAGTGCCTGTACCAGTAGGTTTGGGCTTAATGCAATATTGTAGTCCATGTGATTCTTGTTTTATTATTCCCCTTTTTGCAATGGAGCCGGAACAGTATATACTCTTGTTGCCAAATCTTTGTCTATCATAAGGATGCCGTATTTATTACCCTCAACAGCCTCCAATTGGTCAATGATATCATTGGCATTCTCTTCTTCCTCAACCTGCTCATCAATAAACCACATCAGCAGGTTCTGAGCTGCATAATCCTTTTCCTCTACTGCAACCTCATAAAGAGAATGTATAAGTGCTGTAACTTTTTTCTCATGAGCCAATGTATCTTTGAAAGATGCCAAAGTGTTCTCCCAAGTAGTTTGTACCTCAGCAATAGGGGCAAGAGTTACTCTGTTGCCTCTCGATAGAACGTGGTTCATTAGAATCTGTGCATGAGCCTGCTCTTCCTGGAATTGTACCATATACCAGTTTGCTGCACCTTTTTGACCTTGTGCAGAAGCATTTACAGACATAGAAAGATATAAATATGCAGACCAAAGTTCTGCGTTGATTTGTGCATTGAATGCAGCACATAGTTTATCGCTTAACATAATATGATTTTTTAAAAGTTTTGTAAAATGTTTTCTTCAAAGATATATTTTTTCTCCTTCTTTTACAATACCTATCTCTTTGTAAATTTTGTTAAAAATTCCTATATTTGCGCCCTATTTTACAGTTTGATGTAATTGTTTGATAAATAATTGAATAATATAAATATAAAACCTAACATGAAAATTGAACAAATTAAAATTGACGATTTAACATTTCAGTTAGTTGTTAATATTGAGAAGGCTGATGCTCAAGAGAAAAAGAAACAGGCACTAAAAGAGTACAGAAAAAATGCAGAGCTAAAAGGTTTCCGTAAAGGAATGGCTCCAATGTCTTTAATTGAGAAAATGCATGGTATGTCTGCATTGGTAGAGGGTGTAAACCAACTTATCTCTGAGGGTATCAACAATTATATTGCTGAGAACAAACTTAACATTCTTGGCGAGCCTCTTCCTTGTGAGGACAAACAAAAGAAAATTGATTGGGAGAATGATCAGGTTTACGAGTTTGTTTTTGATGCTGCTCTTTCTCCAGTAGTTGACTTTAAATTGTCGGCAGAAGATAAAATTGTTTCATACAATGTAACTGTTACTGATGAGTCTAAAAATGCTTACAAATCCAATATGCTAAAACAATTTGGCAAATTGGAGAATGTAGATGTTATTAAAGATGAGGATTTCATTATTGCAGATCTTGAGCAAGGCGAGACTAAGATTGAGGGTGCATACATTACTCTAAGACAAATTGAGGATGCTCAAATCAAAGATTTGTTCATTGGTAAAAAACCGGGTGACAGCTTTGAGTTGGATGTTAACAAAGCATTTGTAAATGATACAGACAGAGCTGCTCTTTTGAAAGTTTCAAAAGATGAGTTGGCAAATATAAATCCTATCTACAATGTAACAATCAAAGAGGTTAAAACTTTTGTTGAGGCTGAGCAAAACCAGGATTTGTATGACAGATTGTTTGGTGAGGGTGTAGTTAAGAGTGAGGAAGAGTTTGAGGCTAAAATTGTAGAGAGAATTGCTAAAGAGTATGAGCAAGAGAGTGCATACAGATTTATGCTTGATGCAAGAGAGTATCTTTTGAACAAGACAAATATTCAAGCTCCTGAGCAATTTATGAAAAAATGGTTGTTTACCATTAATGAGGGTAAATTCACAATGGAGGACATTGAGAAAGATTTTGCTCTATTCCTAAAAGATTTCAAATGGCAACTTATCAGACAATACATTTGCAGAGAGCAAAATATCCAGATTACAAGAGAGGATGTTCTTGCAGTAGCTAAACATATTGCAGGTTACCAGTTTGCTATGTATGGTCTTAACAATGTTCCCGACGAGCAATTGACTCAATATGCAGAGTCTTTGATGGGTAACGAGAAAGAGGGCAGAAGAATCTATGAGAAAACAGAGGAGGATAAAGTTCTTGCATATGTTAAGAGCGTAGTTTCTCTAGATGTTAAAGACATTACAATTGACGAGTTGCACAAATTGACAAACTAAGATTTTGTATCACTCATAAATAAGAGAGGAGACCCCAAAAAGGTCTCCTCTTATGTTTAGAACTCATTGCCAAATTCACCTGTTGAACTTTCTGTATTTTCTCCAAATCCGCCACCTTGATATCCTCCAAATCCACCTCCAGGTCTAAAACCTTGTCTGCCCATTGGTCCATTCTGATACCCTCCATTGCTATATCTGCTGTCAATGAAATATAACTTTTGAATCTGTTGGGGAGAAAGGAATTCTCTGTATTGGCTGTAAAATTTCTCTTTTATCTGTACCAGTTCCTTCTCTTTTGCAAAGCCGTTAAGTATGTTCTGTTCAACCTCACTGTCTTTTAGAGGCAATCTTTCCCCTTTCTCATCTCTTTGAGGCATTATTCTTCTGTATTTCCTGCTTGTTTGGATAACCTCATTGCAATAACTTAGATAAGTCTGAGTAAACTGTTCAGCTTTTTGATTGTCAAGTTCAAGAGCTTTGATAAGTTCATTGCATTTTTTTCTGATCATCTGTTCTATATTGGGTTTCTTGTTGTCCTGCCTTTGTCTGTGTCTTTGTTGGGCCAGTGTAATGGAGCATGTAAAGATTGCCAAACATGCTAAAATGCATAATCTCTTTATCATAATATCTGTTTTTAATAATGTTTTGTTTTTCTCTACTTTTTAGAGTGCTAAAATGTTAAAAGGTTTAAACCAATTTAAAATGTATGTATTGATTTTTTATTAAATTTGTAGTTAATCTATTTTGGTAGAATAAAAATATGGAGGATGAAAAATGAATGAATTTGAGAAGTTTGCCAAAGGCCATTTAGGTATAAGTTCTTTGGCATTGGACAGATATAAAAAGGTAAATGCTGTATACGGAGTGCCTCAGGCACTTGCAACTGTTCCAACAGGAGCATATAAAGATAATCTTTGTGCTGCAGATTTTTTTATTCTAAATTGATATCCTTCTACAGTACAAGATTTTTTTGAAACAATATATTTATACACTTCTTCAACATTATTGTAGAGTGGAAAGTTAATGGTTATGTGTCTTTCCTTCTTGTTGCCGAATTTGC
>CALCUQ010000152.1 GCA_937906795.1 uncultured Bacteroidales bacterium
TAGACATAACAAAACCCCGAAAGTTTTTTGTCTAACTTTCGGGGTTCATGTCATAAACCGCCTTTTTCATTTTTTCTTTTATTTCATTGGTGCAAAGGTTTCCAAGGCTGCCTTTGTGGGTGTGGCTAAGTTGTTTGATCTCGTATTTGAACTTTCCTTGGTTTACTTCTATACCAACCTCTTTGTATGCCTCTCTAAATGGCATTCCTTGTAAAACTCTTCTGTTTACCTCTTCTACTGTAAACAGGTAAGTGTATTTCTCATCATCCAGAATGTTGGGATTTACAGAAATGTTTTCAAGCATGTATTTGGTCATGAACAAACATTTGTGCATTTGCTCCAATGCTGGGAAAAGAACATCTTTAAGCAGTTGATAATCCCTATGGTAGCCATGAGACATATTTGTTGTCATAAGACTTATCTCATTTGGCAGACTTTGGATTCTGTTGCAGTTGCCTCTGATAATTTCCCATACATCGGGGTTCTTTTTGTGCGGCATTATGCTTGAACCTGTTGTAAGTTCGTCGGGAAACTTGATGAACCCAAAATTAGGACACATATACATACAGCAATCTGCTGCAAGTTTGTTTAATGTTGTTGCAAGTGAAGATAGGGCAGAGGCTATTGCTTTTTCACTTTTACCTCTACTCATTTGTGCTGCAACTACGTTATAGTTCATACTTGCAAATCCCAGAAGCTCTGTTGTCATATCACGGTCAAGAGGGAAAGAGCTGCCATAGCCGGCTGCAGACCCAAGTGGATTCTGGTTTACAACTTTGTATGCACCACAGAGCATGTACATATCGTCTATAAGTGTTTCTGCGTAGGCACCAAACCACAAGCCAAAAGATGATGGCATGGCAATTTGTGCGTGGGTATATCCTGGTAGCAGAACATCTTTGTGTTTTTCACTCAACTGTGTAAGGGTCTCAAACAATGCAAGAATCTCATCTCTGAAAATCTCAAGTTCTTCTCTTAGGAAAAGTTTGATGTCTACCAGAACCTGGTCATTTCTGGATCTTCCAGAATGGATTTTCTTACCTATATCTCCAAGTCTTTGAGTAAGAAGCAATTCTACTTGTGAGTGAATATCCTCAACATCGTCGTTTAAAGAGAACTCCCCTTTATTTATTTCATCCAGAATTTCATCCAGCCCGGCTGTTAGTTTCTTCAACTCATCTTGTTGTAAAAGTCCAATTGATGTAAGCATTTTAATGTGAGCTTTTGAGCCAATAACATCGTGTTTGGCAAGTCTCATATCTAAAATTCTGTCATTACCAACTGTAAAATCTTCTACTATTTGTGTTGCACTTGTACCCTTACTCCAAAGAGTTCCCATAATTATAAATGTTTAATAAAATTAATGTATCCTTTAATTGCACCCTCTATTTCGCTTATTTTAATGAATTCGTCTGCTTTGTGGCTTCTTTGCGATTCTCCAGGACCCATTTTTATTGCAGAGACATTTATTTTCATCCAGTCAGATGTGGTAGGAGAGACAAACATCTCAATGCCAAGAGCCTGAGCAGTTTTATATAATATCCCATTTTTGTCGCTCGCCGACGACCTGTTGTTGAGATTCCTTGCAACCAGTTTGCTCCTAACTTCTTTTTCAAGCAGTTGCATTATCTGAGGGTTGGTATATTGTTCGGTAGGCCTGATATCAACTACAAATGTTGCCTTGTCGGGAACAACATTATGCACTGTGCCACTGTTAATTTGAGTAACTGTAAGTTTTACCTTTCCCATAATGGGGGAGACCTTCTCAAATTTATAATTTCTCAAAGTCTCAATATCCTCAATTGCAATGTATAAGGCATTGACGCCTTCTTCTCTGGCAGCATGGCCGCTCACTCCAGTGGCAGTTCCATCTATAACCAGAAGTCCCCTTTCTGCAATTGCAGCCTTCATTCCGGTAGGTTCTCCTATAATGGCAAAATCTGGTTTTATGCTCATCTTTTCCATTGCAAGAGAAATCCCTTTTGCCCCAGAGCGTTCTTCTTCTGCCGACAAAAGCAGCACAAGATTTACGTTAAGTTCCCTATTGCACAAGTGCAGGAATGTGGCAACCTGGCTCACAACACTTCCTCCATCATCATTGCTGCCAAGTCCATAAATTGCACCTTCTTTTTCAAACGGAGAAAAAGGGTCAAATGTGTATGTGGATGCTGCAGTAACAGTATCTATATGCGAATTGAGCATAAGGGTTTTCTTGCTGGCAGAGAATTTCTCTTTGTTGTAAAGCAGAATGTTATTCTCAATTCTCTCCAGTACAACCCCTTGGTAATCCTTTATGGTGTCAGAAAGCAAATTGCATAAAAAATCAGCTCTCTTTGTTTCATTAAAAGAGTAAGCCTCAATTGCAAGCATCTGTTTAAGAAGCCCGCACGCAAACTGTGTGAGATTATGCAATTGCTCCATTTGGTTTACAGTTTCAACAGTGTCTCTTTATTGTTTAGAATATTGTAGGCATTTTTAATGTAAACCTCACCTACGCCCTCTTCAAGAGCAGCAAAAGCATTGTCTAGTTTAGGAATCATACCTCCAATAATCTTACCGTCTGCCAAAAGTTGTTTGTAACTCTCTTTTGTAATTAGTGGAATTACAGAATCGTCGTTGTTTGGATCGCTCAAAACACCATCTTTCTCAAAGCAGTATATAAGTTTTGTATTGAACTCAGCACTCATTGCTCTGGCTATGCTCGATGCCATAGTATCTGCGTTGGTGTTCAATAGTGAACCGTTGGAATCATGTGTAATTGCACAAAAAACAGGAGTGATTCCTCTGCCAAGAAGCTGTGTCAGAAATGAGGTGTTGATTTTAAGAGGATCAACATCTCCAACATATCCCCAATCTATTGGGTTAGGAGCTCTTCTTGTTGCAGGAACACAATCCCCATCTGCACCAGAAAGTCCCACAGCGTTGCATCCAATTTTTTGAAGCGATGCTACAATCTGTTTGTTTATAAGACCGGCATAAACCATTGTAACAAGCTTAAGAGTCTCATAATCAGTTATTCTTCTGCCGTTGTGCATTTGCACCTGTATCCCAAGTTTTTTAGACATTTCAGTGGCAATGGCACCACCACCATGAATAAGAATCTTAGGGCCAGGATATTTGTTCAAATTATTGAGAAAAGTTTGTAGAGCCTCTGGCTTGTCTACAATATTTCCACCAATTTTTATAATAGAAAGATTTTTCATGCAATAAACTTATTTTAATCCCAATAGAATTTCTTTAATTACTGTTTGTGCAGATACTACTCTGTTTGCAGCCTCCGGAATTACCAAAGAATTGGCACTTTCAATAACATCGTCTGTAACAATCATATTTCTTCTTACAGGCAAACAGTGCATAAAATATCCATTATTGGTAAGATCCATTTTTTTCTGGTCAATTGTCCAGCTTCTGTCTGAACATATAACTTTACCGTAATTTGGATCATTGTATGCAGACCAGTTTTTTCCATAGATAAAATCTGCCCCCTCAAATGCCTTTTCCTGATTATATTCTATTGTTGCCCCTTTTGTAAAGGCAGGGTCAAGTTCATATCCTTTAGGATGTGTTATAACTACTTCATATCCGGCAGCTATCATCCATTCAGCAAATGAGTTTGGAACAGCCTGAGGCAGTGCCTTTGGATGTGGAGCCCAACTTAACACCACTTTAGGTTTCTCAACTTTCTTGTATTCATTAATTGTAATAAGGTCCGCAAAACTCTGTAAAGGATGTCTTGTTGCAGCCTCCATACTTATTACAGGTTTCCCCGACAACTGAATAAACTGATTAAGTATTTTTTCGTTGTAATCATCAGCCTTGCTCTCAAATTTTGCAAAGCTTCTTACTCCAATAATATCGCAATAACTTGCCATTACAGGAATAGCCTCCAGAATATGTTCAGGCTTGTCGCTATCCATTACAACACCTCTTTCAGTTTCAAGTTTCCATGCACCTTGATTGATATCAAGAACTATTACGTTCATACCAAGGTTCATAGCTGCTTTTTGAGTGCTCAGTCTTGTCCTTAAACTTGAATTGAAGAATATAAGCAGCATGGTTTTGTTTTTTCCCAACTCTACATCTGCATATGGATTCTCTTTAACAAATTTTGCTTTCTCAAGGGCAAGATTAAGATCGCCCATATCTTTAACTGTAATAAAATGCCTCATTATATCTATCCCTGTTTTAAAGTTGATATTTATAAATATGATAAATTATTTTGTCAATTGAGTAATTGCATCAATTAATGTATCTACCTGAGCCTCAGTTACACATAGAGGAGGCAGCAATCTTATGACATTTTTGCCTGCGCCACCGGTAAATATGCGTTTCTTGAACAGCAGGTCATTTCTCAAGTTCTCAAATCCCGGATTAACCTCAAGTCCAATCATCAGGCCGGTTCCTCTCATCTCTTTGAAAATCTTACACTCTCCCACAAATTGCTCAAGTTTTCCTTTAAGATATTCGCCAATTCTCTCTGCATTCTCCACAAGACACTCATCCTTAATTACTTTAAGGACTGCCAATGCAGCGCTACAAGCAAGATGATTACCTCCAAATGTTGTTCCTAACATTCCATACACTGGCTTAATTTCTGGAGAAACAATTATTGCTCCCATTGGAAAGCCGTTTGCTATACCTTTAGCCATTGAAACAATGTCAGCTTTTACGCCGCTGTGCTGGTGAGCAAAGAATTTTCCACTTCTGCCGTATCCACTCTGTATTTCGTCAAGGATAAGTACGGTGCCTGTATTGTTGCATAGTTCCCTTACACTCTCAAGATAGCTCTGGTTTGGAGTAAAAATTCCGGCAACACCTTGTATTCCTTCAATTATAATGGCAGCATATTCTTTTGTTTCAAGCTCTTTTTTTGCAGCCTCAATATCATTTATCGGGACAAAGACAACATTGTTGTTGCAGTTGAATCTGGCCTGGATTCTTGGATTTTCTGTAGCCTCAACTGCACCACTTGTTCTCCCGTGGAATGCTTTGTTTAAAGCCAGAACTTTTTTTCTGCCTGTATGGAACGAAGCAAGTTTCAGTGCATTTTCATTAGCCTCTGCACCGCTGTTACATAAGAAAAGTGCATAATCGGGATACCCACAAATCTCTCCAAGTTGTTTTGCAAACTCTTTTTGTAGTGAATTTTGAACAGAATTGGAATAGAATCCCAATTTACTCACTTGCTCTTGAATTGTTTGCACATATGTAGGGTGGGAGTGCCCAATGCTAATTACAGCGTGGCCTCCGTATAAATCCAAATATTCATTGCCCTCTTTATCCCATATCTGGCATCCTTTGCCCTTTACAGGCTCAATATCCCAAAGTGGATATACATCAAATAAATTCATTTTAAAATGCGCTAGGTTTAAATTTCAATCCTGTAGTCTGCTCTAATCCAAAAATCATATTCATATTCTCAACAGCCTGGCCGCTGGCCCCTTTTACCAAATTGTCTATCACCGACGAAATATGAATATAACCATTATGAAGTTCTATATGCAAAAGAATCTTGTTAGTGTTAACAACCTCTTTAAGGCTTACCCCCTTATCACTTATATGTACAAATGGGGAGTCTTTATAATATTCTTTAAACAGATCTACTGCTTTGTCGGCTGAGCCTCCTTCCCATTTTGTGTATACACTTGCAAAAATTCCTCTTGGGAAATCACCCCTCATAGGGACAAAATTTACTGCAGGTGCCTCTTTGCCGGTTAATCTGCCCAAAGTTCTTGCGATTTCTCCCAAATGCTGGTGAGAGAACAATTTATATATAGACAAATTGTTGTCTCTATAGCTGAAATGTGTAGTTTCAGATGGTTTTTTACCCGCTCCTGTTGAGCCTGTTATAGCTGTAACATGAACCTGGTCATTTAGCAAACCTGCTTTTGCAAGAGGTGTAATGGCTGTTTGAATTGCTGTAGCAAAACACCCTGGATTTGCAATGTTGTCTGCTTTAAGAATCTCTTCTTTAAATGTGTCTGTTAAACCATAAATGAATTCACGACCCTTGTAATGAGGCTCCAATCTGAAATCATTGCCAAGATCAATAATCTTGCACCCTTCCTTTAATGGTGTGTTGTCTATGAATTCTTTTGAAAGTCCATGCCCCAAGCATAGGAATACTACATCGGGGTCACCAATTTTGTCGGTGAACTTTAAATCTGTATCCCCAAACAAATCTCTATGAACAGAGCTGATACTCTCTCCAACACTTGTTGTGCTCAATACACTTATAATTTCTACATTGGGATGGTTGATAAGGATTCTCAGAAGTTCTCCTGCAGTATATCCTGTACCTCCGGCAATTGCAACTTTTATTTTCTGCATTTTATTTCTCCTCTTTATGTAAGCTGTAGAAAATCTTAAGTGGATTAGCCAATACCTTAGTGAATCCAACAACGTCTCTGCCTGTGTATGACTTGTTCATTTCTCCGTACTCTCCAAACTTAGAGCTCATCAGGTCATATTTACTTGTACAGCCCAATACAAAGAAGTTTCTTGGTCTCAATAATACATCCACAGTACCGTTAACACTTTGCTGAGTGCTCTCAAGGAATTTCTCCATATCTCTCATTACAGGGTTAAGATATTGAGCCTCATGCATTAACTGACCATAGTAATTTCCAATAAGTTCTTTCCAGTACAATTGCTCTTTAACAAGAACATGTTTCTCCAAAAGATGGTGAGCTTTAACCAGAATTAGTGGAGCTGCAGCCTCAAAACCAACTCTTCCTTTAATACCTATAATTGTATCTCCAATATGAATATCTCTACCTACACCATAGCCGTTTGCTATTTCTGCCAATGCGTGAATAAGTGCAACAGGCTCCATTTTTTCACCATTCAGTGCAACAGGCTCTCCGTTTTTAAACTCAATGGATACCTTTTCTTCACCCTCTTTGGTAATTTGGTGAGGGTATGCCTCTTCTGGTAGATATCCATTAGATGAAAGAGTCTCTACACCACCTACACTGGTACCCCAAATTCCCTGGTTAATAGAGTATTTGCTCTTTTTCCAGCTAAAGTCAAAACCATGTTTTACAAGGTAATCTATCTCCTCTTTTCTGCTTAGCTGAAGTTCTCTGATAGGTGCAATAATCTCTACCTCTGGAGCCAAAACCTCAAAAACAAGGTCAAATCTCACTTGGTCATTACCTGCACCTGTACTACCGTGGGCAACACAATCGGCATTAAGCTCTTTAACATGTTTTAATACCTCAAGAGCCTGAAATACTCTCTCTGAACTGACAGAAAGGGGATAAGTGGAGTTTTTTAGAACATTTCCAAAAATCAAATACTTGATGCCTTTGTTGTAATATGTTTCAACAGCATCTACGGTAGTGTGAGTTTTTGCACCAAGAGACAAAGCTCTCTCTCCAATTTTACCAGCCTCTTCGCTAGAGAAGCCACCTGTGTTAACCAAAATTGTGTGAACTTCGTATCCTTTTTCGTTTTTTAAATAAGGGACACAAAAAGATGTATCCAATCCACCACTGAACGCTAGTACTACTT
>CALCUQ010000153.1 GCA_937906795.1 uncultured Bacteroidales bacterium
AATGCTCCGATTCCTGCCGGAACAGTGGTTCTGGAAGATTGTGACGGCGAAGGTACTCCAGTCATAACCTGTATGGATTTGGATTGATCTTTTCTGATGAAGATAAGGCTGTCTTAAACGGGCAGCCTTTTTTTATTCCTGATTCTTTTTCTGCCGCATCTTCCTGATTTGTCTTCCTGTATTTTTTCTTATTATGCCATCCGCATATCCAATTGGAATTATAGCAATTTTTTCTTTATCTTTTGCTTTATATGTTCCATTATAACCTACTGTCTCATTTTCAATTTCATTTATTTGAATTACTTCACTATATAAACTAAATGTTGAAAGAAGTTCATCCTGTTTATAATCTCCAAGTCCATACATAGCAATTCCCAATCTACATCCATTTGCATATTGTCTTTTTGAATATCCTATTGTTGCATCACTTGCACTTAAATGAACAATTGGAATTTCCTGTAACTTAATATCTGCAGTTATTTCTTCAAACTTGTTAAATTGTTTTAATGTTGATTCTTCATTAAGTGAATTATATATATGTGTATATATTCCTTCTAATATTAAATTACTATTTTTTATTATTTGATACATAGAATTAAATTCTTTTTTATTATTAACACCTAGCCTATTCATACCTGTATTAATTTTAATATGTATGGGACTATTCTGTTGCTGCACCAGTTCACTTAAAGATGGTGAATATAATATAGAGTTATACTCCCAGAATGATATTCATGGAAGATATTTTGACAGCTTGTATGTAGAGGATGCTGAGAGATTGTCGCTTGCAAACATTAGCGAATACCTTATTTTAAGAAGACATATAATTGGAGAAAATAATGTAATAGCAATTGATAATGGAGATCATCTGCAGGGTGATATAGCTGCCTACTATTATAATTTTGTATATGACTATTCAACTGCAACAGACAAAAGACATCTTTTTGCTCAAATTTGTGATTATATGAATCTAGATGCAGTTGTAGTTGGAAATCATGATATTGAGGCCGGTCATAAAAATTATGACAGTATCAAGCAATCGCTTATGGAGTGCGGTATCCCATATCTGGCTGCAAATGCAATAGACCAAAATACAAAAGAATCATACTTTCAACCATACACTATCCTTAATAAAGGAGGTTTAAAAGTGGCTATTATTGGAATGACTAATCCAGCCATTAAAAAGTGGTTGCCACAACATTTATGGGAAGGAATTGATTTTATAGAAATTAAAGATCTGGCGCAGGATATTATAGAAAAAATCAAAAAGGAAGTGAATCCTCAGATAATAATACTTGCCATACATGCCGGTGTTGGTGATGGAACAAATGACAATATTGAAAATCCGGCAAAATATCTTGCCTTAAATCTAAAGGATGTTGATATTATTCTTGCTTCGCATGACCATAGAGTATTCTGTGAGAAAGTATTCAATGGAATTGACAGTGTTTTGGTTATGGATGGAGGTTCACATGCCAAAAACCTGCAGAGTGCAAAAATCAAAATTGTTGTAAAAGACAATAAAATACTTTCAAAGCAAATAGATGGCGAAATTCTTTCTATGAATAATGTGGCTAAAGATGAACTTTATCTTGAAAAATTCAGGGCTGCATATAAGAGAGTAAAAGATTATACAAACGAAGTTATAGGTACATTAAACAAAGATCTGTATACAAGAGATGCATTCTTTGGTCCAAGTGATTATATAAATCTTATTCATACAGTACAACTGGATAAAACAGGAGCCGATATTTCATTTGCAGCACCTAATACATACAATTCATATATTCCAAAAGGGGATTTGCTCAGAAGTGATCTGTTTTTGCTATACCCTTTTGAAAACACCCTCTTTAAAATTAAAATGACAGGTAAACAGATTAGGGATTATCTTGAATACTCATATGATAAATGGATAAATACAGTAAAAGCACCTGGAGATCATATTTTTAATATACAATATACAGAATATCAAGGAGTTGGAAAGTACTGGTTTAAAAATATGGCATTTAACTTTGATGCAGCAGCAGGAATAAATTATATTGTGGACATTACAAAAGACAGTGGAGAAAGAGTTAAAATATCATCATTGCATAATGGTACAAAATTCCATTCTGATTCAGTTTATACAGTTGCAATCAACTCATATAGAGCAAGTGGGGGAGGAGACTTGCTAAAAGTTGGTGCAGGTATTGACCCTCAAACACAATTGGAAGAGATTACTGTTGGGATATATCCAGAAGTGAGAAACCTGATTGATGAGTATTTTAAAGCTAATCCAGAGGGATCTATAAGATATTATTCAAATTGGAAGTTTGCTCCCGACAATATTGCGGTTAGTGCAATGAGAAGAGATAAGAAATTATTATTTGCAGAGTAAATGTAAAACAGGGGCCGGGTCAATTAATTTTGATCCGGCCCTGATATTATTTTATATCTTTTTCAATTATTTCAAGCAATTTGTCAATTGCTTCTTCTTGTGGAACACCCCTCAGAAGTGCTTCTTTTCCTTTATAAATTGCAACCTTTTTGGCTCCCTCGCCAACATAACCATAGTCTGCATCTGCCATTTCTCCAGGACCATTAACAATACATCCCATTATAGCAATCTTGACACCTTTCAAATGACTTGTCCTTCTTTTTACCTCATTGAAGGTCTCTTCCAGATTATATAAAGTTCTGCCACAACCAGGACATGCAATATATTCAGGTTTTGTAAATTTCCTTCTTGCTGCTTGTTGCAGATTATCTTTGAATTCATCAATCTTTTCAGACTTGACAGGTACACCATTTATAGTTGCACAAACAGAGAAATCATCTATCTGCTTATCCAAAAGAAGTGGACCATAACAACAAGATGCTTTAATGATAAATTCGTCCCAATCTTTACAATTAAAAGTATGAGTTGCTGTCAAATCTTGTGTGATAGTCTCAATATCACTTTTGTATTTTCCACTGTCAAAGTAATTTGCTATAGTTTTTCCAACAGGAATTTCATTAACTGGATTTTCAGTCAGAGAAACTCTGATAGTGTCACCAATCCCATCTTTAAGTAAAGCTGCAATTCCTACTGCTGATTTGATTCTTCCAGAATCGGCATTGCCAGCCTCTGTAACGCCAAGATGAAGTGGGAATTTTATCCCTTTCTCCTCCATTGCCTTAGACAATAGTCTGTATGCCGTTGCCATAACTATTGTATTGCTTGCTTTTAGAGATACAACTACGTTATAGAATTCATTGTCAATACACATCCCAATCCACTCCATTGCAGCCTCTTTCATTCCAACAGGAGTGTCTCCATATAGGTTAATGATACGTTCACCCAATGAACCGTGATTTACACCAATTCTTACGGCGGTATTGTATTGTTTGCATACTTTAATGAATTTTGCGAATTCGCTTTTTGCAACAGAGTGCTCTTTTGCAAAATTCCCCGGATTGATTCTCACTTTATCAGCTACTTTTGCTACATCAATAGCTACTTGCGAACTAAAGTG
>CALCUQ010000154.1 GCA_937906795.1 uncultured Bacteroidales bacterium
GGTACAGTTGATACAAGTGTTCCGGAGGTTGTTTCAAGTGAGGGTACATATGATTACTCATTTGCAGGAGCAGAAGAAATTGGTGCTGCACAAGTCAATTTGTTGATTAGAGCTTTGAACGGCAAAACTATCAAACATATCAATGTTTCTATCAATTCACCAGTTATTTCAGAGCAAGAATTGAATGATTTGGGCTTGGGTTCAAACTTTAGTATTACTGATTTTGGTCCGGAAGACCAAGAGAGAAAGCAAGGTTTGGTAGATTTAGGACTTATTCCAGATGAGAGTGCTGGTGAAACTCCAATTAAAGGAAAGACTGAGCATACATTCTCAATTGGAAGTTTTGTGAACATGTTGTATTTGATTTCTGGTGGACAGACTGCAACAAGTTATTTTACTGTTCAAGTAATAGATAGTGCAGATTTGGAGAAATCTGTAACAGTTTCAATCCAAACTATTCCGTAACCGGATACAGAATAATTAAATGAATTATGAAAAGAATTTTTAACATAATATTTCTTTGTGTCTTGACTATTTCTGTAGCCTCTTGCGGAAAAGATGAGAACATTTTTAAAGATGGTTATGGCTATCTTAAAATGAATCTTTCTGCAAATACAGAAATAAATATGGAGACAAAGGCTCCAGGTGAAGTGTTTGCATTTGAGATTGTAGATGCTACAGATAAAGTTGTGGAGAGTTTTAGTGACCACAGAGAAGTTGAGGGGCAATCTATAAAACTAAAACCTGGTGCATATACAATCAATGCTACTACAGGTGAGAATGTGGCAGCAGGATGGGACTCTCCATTCTATAGCGGTACTCAAGATGTGGAGATTGTTGCGAACAATACTAAAACAGCAAATGTTGTTTGTTATATTGATAACGTAATGGTTAAAGTAGAGTTGGATAAATCAATTACAGACAACTTTAAAAAGGTTTATGTAACAGTTTCCAATCCAGCAAATAATGGAAGCCTTGTTTATAAATATGCACAAGGAGCATCAGACAATACAATAGATAAAGAGGGATACTTTGCATTTACAAACAATGATTTGGAGTATTCTGTATATCTTGAGAACAATGTTGGAGTTGTTTACGATGGTGTTGTTAAAGGATTGATTCAGGGAATCAAGAATAAGACCTGTTATACTTTGAGTTTGAAAGTCTCAACAGAAGAGGGTGCTGGTGCAAGTAATATCACTGTATCTATAGATGATACAATGATGGTTAAGGATGAGGACTTTATGATTAACCTTAACAAGAAAAACAAACCTCAATTTGCAGCAGATGGCTTTAATTTGGAAGAAGTCCAATATTACAGTATTGGAAGTAACAGAGATTTTAAAGTTAATGTAACATCTGAGGCAGGTTTGGCATCATTGACTGTGAGCCATAACAATACTACTGTATATAATCTGGGCGTTCCTGGTTCATTCAATATAATTGATACTCCCGACAAGTCTGCCATAAATAGTGCAGGTATCAGTTGGACTAACCTTGCGGTGGGCGGAAACAGTGTAACATTAGACTTTACAAATCTTGTGAAATCTCTTCCACTGGGAAGTTATGAATTTACACTTGGAGCATTGGATAAACAAAGCCAGATGGTAACTGCCAAATTTGCATGTACTGTTATTCCAGATGTTGAGACATCATCTATAAGTGTTGAGCCATGGGCTAAACATGCAATATTGTTTGGTATGTGGAATACAATAGATAAGCCTGCAGGAGTAGGATTTGAGTATAAGAAGGTAAGTGAATCCAACTGGACAAAAGTTACAGATGGCTTGCAAGTGGATGGCTCAAATTATTCAAAGAAGATTACAGGTTTGGATCCTGATACAGAATATGTATTCAGAACAGTTTCAGACAAGGAGGCTTCAAATGAGATAAAATTCCGTACTGAGAGAGCAGATCAAATCCCTAATATGAATTTTGATACTTGGAATGGTAAAAATCCATATTCAAGCAGCAGTGATATGTGGTGGGACTCAAGTAATGCTAACGGTTTGGTTACTAATGTAAGTCAAGAGACCTCACACGTTAAGGGAGGAAGTGCAGCCAGATTGGAGACTAAGTATATGTTTAGGTTGGCAGCGGGTAGTATCTACTTAGGTAAATTTGGCTCTTTGCAAGGAACAAGCGGAGCAACATTGGACTTTGGAAGACCATACAGCTGTAGACCACTTACACTAAAAGGATGGTATGATTATACTCCAAAAACTATAGACAGAACAAATTCCCCTTATGGCAATTTAAATGGCCAAAGCGATATTTGTGAGATATATTGTTTGCTTACAGACTGGAATAATCCGTTTACTGTAAATACCAGTGAAAAGATATTTATTGATTTTGCTAATGACCCAAATATCATTGCATACGGTAATATTACAAACAATGCAAGTACAAATGGATGGAAAGCCTTTGAAATCCAATTGGAGTATAGAAGCAACAGAACTCCTAAGTATTGTGTGATTGTTTGTTCATCAAGTAGATATGGTGATTATTTCACTGGTGGAACAGGTAGTGTCCTATATGTAGATGAGTTTGAATTTACATTTTAGTTATGAATAAAAAATTCATTAGGTTTTTACTAATCGTAATCTTGTGCATCCCGCTTGCCGGTGGTGCGCAAGATTATATTGATTATAACAAATACAAATCGCTTGACAGTGCCAGAATTGCAAAGAAAAAGGCAACTCGTGAAAGGGCAAAGAAATTTGACAGAGGGGTGGAGAATACCGTTTTTGTCCCTAAAGGACAATGGTTATGGGGTGGCTCACTTTCATATAATGAGCTCTCTTCAGATGCCTATGATATTCTTGTTCTTACAGGCATAGATGGCAGTTACTATAACTTTAAGATTTCTCCTTATTTTGCATACTTCTTTAGTGATAATTTGTGCCTTGGAGCCAGATTCTCTTATAAGAGATCTATGATAAAATTAAATAATCTTGATTTGGATTTGGGAGAAGATTTTGATATAAACCTTAATATTCAGGATTTCTATTCCTTGAGTCACGTTTATACAGGAGCAATAATATTCAGAAATTACATAGGCCTTGGAAAATCAAAAAGATTTGGAATCTTTAACGAAATTCAGTTGGGAGTAGGAGGCGGTCAAGGTAAGATGAAATCGGGATCTGGTGAGGATATCAAGGGAACATATCAGAGTATATTTGAACTGAATCTGGGTGTTGTCCCTGGTATTACAGCCTTTATCGCCAACAACGTGGCGGTACAAGCATCTGTAAATGTACTTGGTCTGAAATATAAAAAGATTGAACAGACAAGGAATCAGGTTTATATTGGAGAAATGGAGTCGAGTGGAGTAAACTTCAAAATTGATCTGTTTTCCATTAATATTGGTGTAGCATTCTATCTATGAGAAAGTTAATAGGTTTTTTAATGATATTGGCAATCTCGTTCTCTTGTATTGAGAATGATATCCCATATCCTGTATTAGTGGCTGATATTACCTCTTTTAAAGTAGAGGGACAAACAAGTTGTGATATAAATAATCAGGAAAGGACAGTTGCTGTTGAGGTTGATGAGAGTGTTGAGCTTTCCAATCTAAAGCTAATGGCTTTTGAAGTGACAAATGATGCTACTATTGTTCCAGAACTTTCGACTCATATTGACTTGTCAAAACCACAAAAGTTCAGACTTGTTACATATCAGGAGTATGAATGGACAATTTCAGCATCACAATCCATTGAGAGGTATTTTAAAGTTGCCAATCAAGTTGGAAATGCGGTTTTTGACCTGATTGAGAAATCTGTATTGGTAACAGTACCTGAAAGTGCAGATTTGAGCAATATAGATGTTTTGGATGCCAAATTTGAAAAACAAGGTGCAGTAGTATCTCCAGACCCGCTTACTGTTAAGGATTTTAGGGAGACTGTATTTTTTGATGTCACTTTGGGTGACCAGACATATAAATGGGGGGTAATAGTAGTAAAAACAGAATCAAAGATTGTAACAGGTGCTGCCAATGCTTATGCAAAATATGCAGTTGTATGTGGATCAGGCCAATCTGGTATGACAGATCCTTATTTTGAATACAGAAAAGAAACAGACAGCAATTGGTCAAAGTGCAACACTAATATTGTTATAAACGATAGTGAATTCACTTCAGTAATAGAAGGTTTGGAGCCTCAGACAAAATATGTTTACCGAGCTGTATTGGGAGAAGATGTGGGAGAAGAAAAATCATTTGTTACAGAGGCAGCTCTGCAAGTTAAAAACTCCTCTTTTGACGATTGGTACAAGGATGATAAAACCTGGTATGCAAACCTTAATCTGTCATCTGAAAATTATTGGTGGGATAGTGGAAATAAAGCCACAAATATTTTGGGTGAGAAAAATCCGACTTCTCCAGAAGAGAGTATAGTAATAAAAGGAAAGAGTGTAAAACTTGCTTCTACAGCTATGATTGGAGTGCTGGCTGCAGGTAGTATTTATACCGGAAAATTCCTTGAAATTGTAGGTATAGGTGCAAGATTGTCTTTTGGAATCCCTTTTACAAGCAGACCTAAGGGATTTAAAGGGTATTTCAATTATACTCCAGGTGTTATAGACAAATCCAGAGATCCTTTTAAGGAGTTGAAAGGGCGTACAGATACTTGTCAGATTTATGCAGTGTTGGCCGACTGGGACCAACCGTTTGAGGTTAATACCACAACAGCAAAACTGATAGATTTCAATGACAAGAACATTATTGCCCATTGTGAACTCAAATGTGCCGAAAATACAAATGGATACAGAGAGTTCAATATGGAGTTTGAGTATAAGTACAACAACAGGATACCTAAATATATAGTGCTGCTTGCTGCATCGAGCCGATATGGTGATTATTTTACAGGGAGTACAAGCAGCGTTCTGTATGTAGATGAATTTGAGCTGGTATATTAAATTATACCAGCTATATAATCACCTACTTGTTCTGTGGTTAAAGACAATTGCCCCGGGTCTGCAAGATCTGGGGTATATTTTTTGTTTTCAATGGCATCTTTGCATGCTCGCCTTATGTCATTGGCCTCTTCCAACATCCCAAAAGAGGTTTCAAGCATCATAGCTGCAGAAAGGATTGTTGCTATAGGATTTGCAATATTTTTTCCTTTAGCTTGAGGGAACGATCCGTGAATAGGTTCGTATAACCCAATCTTATCTCCAATTGAGGCAGATGGAAGCAGTCCAATAGAACCGGTTATTACGCTGGCCTGGTCACTGAGAATATCTCCAAACAGGTTTTCTGTAAGCAGAACATCAAAGAATGTGGGTGTTGTTACCAGTTGCATTGCAGCGTTGTCTACAAACATGTAGTCGAGTTTTACACACTCACCTGTTGCTGCACATTTCTTGTCCTTATACTCTCTGTTATATAAGTCTGTTACAACTTCTCTCCACAGACGGCTGGTAGCCAGAACATTTGCCTTATCTACCAAGGTAACGTGGCCTTTTCTTATCAATGCAAGTTCAAATGCCTTAACAGCTATTCTTTCTATCTCCTCTTTGCTGTATACGCAAGAATCAAAAGCAATCTGTCCATTCTCGCTTCTGCCTCTTGGTTGTCCAAAATACAAGCCACCGGTAAGCTCTCTTACAATTACAAGATTGGCCCCTTGT
>CALCUQ010000155.1 GCA_937906795.1 uncultured Bacteroidales bacterium
GGTGCGGGAGAGGCTCCTCCGGCAATAATGAGTATTTTTATAGGTGAAACTTTGACCAAACTTGTTGAGTCTATAGAAAGACTCACCGACAAAAATCTGACATCTTCTTCTGATAAAGAGGTTAAAGTGAGATCCAAGCTTCATATTGTAAATCAGATACCGGAGATTTTGCCAGACAATACAGACAGAAGCAGAACTTCTACATTTGCCTTTACAGGTAACAGATTTGAGTTTAGAGCTGTAGGCTCTTCATCAAATGTGGCTCAGTCTGCCTTTATTCTAAATGCGGTTGTTGCGCAACAGTTGGTAAGATTCAAGGAGCTTGTAGACAAATATATAAAGCAGGGGCTTGCGCAAGATAAGGCAATGATGAAGGTGATAAGACAGTTTATTGTGGAGTCCAAGAAGATAAGATATGAGGGGAATGGTTACAGCTTACAATGGCATCAGGAAGCACAAAAGAGGGGTCTTAGAGGTATTGTGAATGCACCAGAAGCATACAAGGAGTACATATCAAAGAAGACATTGGAGCTTTTTGAGAAGACTGGTGTTATGACCAAAAGAGAGGCAGAGGCAAGGTATGAGGTTATGAATGAGACTTTTGTGAAGAAACTGCAGATTGAGGCAAGGGTTATGGGTGATATAATTACCAATCATGTGATCCCAACTGCTTTCTCTTTCCAGAATACCCTCATAAACAATGCACAAGGTATTAAGGATTTATTCCCCGACGATTATAAGGAATTGTGTGCAACCCAATTGAGAATGATCAGAAAGATAAGCGGATATGTAAACCAGCTTCATGAACTTATCCACAATCTGGTTGAAAAACGCAAGATTGCAAACAAGATAGAGAATGAACCACAGAAAGCTCAAGTATATAATGATACAGTGCTTCCATATTTGTCTCAGATAAGGGAAATTGCAGACAAATTGGAGATGGTTGTAGATGATGAGTTATGGACTCTTCCTAAATATAGGGAGTTGTTATTTTTCAGGTAGGAAAAAAAGACTAAATTTGTGGATTGTAAATTTTGAATTATGCAACAGGAAAATCAAAGCAACAGATATGCTCTTAGAGGTGTTTCATCTGCAAAAGAAGATGTGCACGCAGCAATTAAAAATGTAGATAAGGGATTGTTCCCAAAAGCTTTTTGTAAAATAGTCCCTGACTTTTTGTCGGGAGACCCGGATTATTGTATTGTAATGCATGCAGATGGAGCCGGAACAAAATCGTCATTGGCATATTCATATTGGAAAGAGACCAATGATATGACAGTGTGGGATGGCATAGCTCAGGATGCAATAGTAATGAATACAGATGATTTGCTATGTGTTGGTGCGGTAGACAATATTATGCTCTCATCTACAATTGGCAGAAACAAACAACTGATTCCCGGTTCTGTAATCAGCAGACTTATTGCTGCCTCAGAGAAATTTGCAAAGACAATGGAGAGTTATGGAGTAAAACTTGTACTTACCGGAGGTGAAACCGCGGATGTTGGAGACCTTGTAAGAACTGTTATAGTTGACAGTACAGTTTGTGCAAGGATGAAACGCAGTGATGTTATTGATAATGCAAACATTAAGGCGGGTGATGTGATTGTTGCTCTTGAATCTTGTGGTAAGGCATCATATGAGACAGAGTATAATGGTGGTATGGGAAGTAACGGACTTACATCTGCAAGACATGATGTATTTGCCAAATATATTGCCGAAAAATATCCTGAAAGTTATGATGCTGCCGTTCCATATGATCTTGTTTATTCTGGATCTAAAAAGCTTGATGAAATTGAGCCCAGAACAGGTCTTACATATGGAAAATTGGTTTTGTCTCCAACAAGAACATACGCTCCAATTGTAAAAGAGGTTCTTGACAAATACAGATCCAAAATAGATGGTATGATCCATTGTTCTGGTGGTGCACAGACAAAAATTCTTCATTTTGTAGACAATCTTACTATAATTAAGGATAATCTTTTCCCTACTCCTGTATTGTTTGATGTGATTCAGAAAGAGTCTGGTACAAGTTGGCAGGAGATGTATAAGGTATTTAATATGGGACACAGAATGGAGTTTTATGTTCCTGCTGAAATTGCAGAGGATATAATTGCAATTTCTAAAAAATATGATGTTGATGCTAAAGTTATAGGTAGGGTAGAGGAGAGTGCAGATGGTACTGCCAAAGTGTTGTTGACAAGCGAACATGGTTATTTTGAATACACTAAGTAATTGAAAGTTATGAAAAAACAGATTCTTTTATTTGTAGCGGCATTGTTTCTTGTTTCATGTGGTTCAAACAAGCAAGAGAGTAAGGAGGTAGAGCTGTCTCCTATTATAAAGAAAGCTTTAAGTGATGCTGATTCTCCATATTATGGAAATTTTGCACAGTTTCCTCAAGAGAAAAGGACTCTTCCTATTGGAGTGTTTGACTCCGGTACTGGTGGACTTACTGTATTGGAGGTTATGCTAAGGTCTGATATGGTAGACAATATATCGGGGAGTATAGGTCCTGATGGAATTCCTGATTTTAGTGGGGAGCATTTTACTTATCTTGCAGACAGGGCAAATATGCCTTACGGAAACTATGCGGCTGAAAACAAACAGGATTTCTTTAAGGAACTTGTTGTTAAGGATGCGTTGTTCCTATTGGGTGACAAATATTATATGAACCCAATGGATAAGAAACCTCTTGGTGAAAAGTCTGCATGTAAAATTCTGGTAATTGCATGTAATACGGCAACTGCATGGGGTCTGGAGGATGTTGGAACTTTATTGGAAGAGAGCAAAACCGGTGTAAAAGTTATTGGTGTCATTAATGCGGGTGTGTCTGCTTTGCTTGACAAGATTGCTAAAACAAACAGTGTTGACAAAGAGGATTCTTTGGCTGTTGGTGTATTGGCAACTGTTGGTACAATAGCTTCTGGTGCTTATGAGAGAACTATTATGCAAGACAGTAAGGCAAAAGGTCACAAAGAGTATATTAAGGTTGTAAACAATCCTTGTGCAGGTTTTGCCGAGGCAGTAGATAGAGAAAAAGATTTTGTAAATGTTGAGCTTACAGCTCCTAGAGAAAGCTACAGAGGCCCTGTTATGGGTAATGAGGATGGAAACATAAAACCTTCTTTGTTGTCTGCATATAATTTTGACTACAGCAATGGTGCTGTTTTGAGAGAGAAAGATGCAAATGGCAACTATGTTGCTTTCCAATTGAATTCAGCTGCCAACTATGCAAGATTGCATTTGGTGAATCTTGTTGAAAAGCACAGACAGAGTGGTGCTCAGGTTCCTCTTAAGTATGTGATTTTGGGATGTACACACTATCCTTTCCTTATTGAGACCCTTGAAAAGACTATTGATGAGCTAAGACATTACAAGAATTCAAATGGAGAGTATGTATATGCCGGCCTTATAGCAAAAGATCTTGAATTCATTGATCCGGCAGTCTATACAGCATTGGAGTGTTATCAGACTCTAAGAGCTGACAATCAGTTGGCTTTAAATCCAGGAAAAGGTAAACTTGATGCATACATTTCTGTTCCTGTTTATGGATTGGCTCCAGATTGTATAGATGATGATGGCAATCTTACTTATGATTTCAAATATGGAAGGGAGTATGGAACAGATGATATAACAACTGTATTTGTTCCATTCTCGAGAAGATATCTTGATAATGCAACTCTTGAGAGAATTGAGGGAATGCTTCCAAAATCATACGAGAAAATAAAACAAATTATTGAGTAACATGGAGTTTGCAGAAAGGATAACTGCGGAGGAGATTGAAACTCTGGATATGGCACAGTTTGATGGGGAGATTTTTGTTGTAAACATATCTAGTGGGCAGGAGTTTGACAGTGCCATTGAGTATTTGAAAAATGAAAAGGTTATTGGTTTCGATACAGAAACCAAGCCTTGTTTTGTACCAAAGGTGCCACGAAACAAGATGGCAATTCTGCAGTTGTCGGGAAGCAAAAAGGCTTTTATATTCAGATTGCAGCAGGTTGGTGTTCCGGCAAAGCTTGCAGCTGTATTGGGGAGTTCCTCTATCTTAAAGGTTGGTGCTGCTGTGCATGACGATATTAGGGGATTGCAGGAGTACAGGAGGTTTATTCCCAATGGGTTTGTTGATTTGCAGAGAGAGGCTCCAAAATATGGCATACAAGAGAAAAGTGTGAGAAAAATGGCTGCTATAATTTTGGGTAAAAGGGTTTCAAAATCGCAGCAGCTATCTAATTGGGAGTCTTCTCATTTGTCTGAAGCACAGTTGCGTTATGCTGCAATAGATGCCTGGATTTGCAGGGAGATGTATTTTAAATTACAACAGTCACAAGAACAAATTGAACTGAATGGTTAAAATTTATTTGAATAAAGGTAAGGAGCAGTCTTTAAAAAGATTCCATCCCTGGGTTTTTTCTGGTGCGATAAATAGGATAGATGGAAATCCTGCAGAGGGTGATGTGGTTGAGGTATATTCCAAATCGGGAGAATTTCTTGGGTGTGGCCATTACCAGATTGGTTCCATTACTGTAAGAATCTTGAGTTTTGATGAGTGTGAAATAAATCAGGATTTTTGGTATAATAGGCTAATGGCGGCATATAAGGCCAGGGAGAGTTTGGGGCTTACGACTTCTTCAAATACCAATTGTTACAGACTTGTTCATGGTGAGGGTGATTTTCTACCCGGACTTATAATTGATATATACAATAAAACTGCAGTTCTGCAGGCTCACTCTGCCGGCATGTTCTTGGCAAAAAGGGAGATAGCTGATGCATTGCAAAAGGTGTATGGAAGTGCGTTGGAAGCAATCTATGACAAGAGCCAGGCAACAGCACCTTTTAAGGCTGGACTCGACCTTAAGGACGGGTATATATGGGGTGGAGCAAATGCTGCCCAAATGGTTGGTGCTAATGGTGCAGAGGTTGTAATTGAGAATTCAAACAAGTTTTATGTGAACTGGATTGAAGGGCAGAAGACAGGTTTTTTCCTGGATCAAAGAGACAACAGGGAACTTGTAGGCAAGTATGCAAAAGGTAAGAGTGTTTTGAATCTTTTCTGTTATACAGGTGGATTCTCTATATATGCACTTAACGCGGGTGCAAAAAGTGTGGATTCTGTTGACAGCTCAAAGAAAGCAATGGAACTTGTTGACCAGAATGTTGTTTTGAACGGGTTCAATCCACAGCAGCAGCACCATTCGTATTGTGAGGATGCTATTGAATTTATGCGTAATGCCCCTGCAAACAAATATGATCTTATTGTTGTAGATCCCCCTGCATTTGCTAAACACAGAGGTGCATTGGACAATGCGTTAAGGGCATACAAACGACTTAATGCACTTGCAATTGAGAAAGTAAAAGCGGGTGGTCTGGTTTTCTGTTACAGCTGCTCCCAGGTTGTAGACAAGCAGGCTTTTGCATTGGCAATATTCTCTGCTGCTGCACAAACAGGCAGAAAGGTTAGAATTCTGCACAGACTTACGCAGCCTGCCGATCATCCTGTAAGTATATATCATCCAGAGGGGGAGTACCTTAAGGGCTTAGTTTTATTGGTTGAATAAAATATTATGGCAGACAATTATTTGGAGAAAAAGTTTGAGCAATATAATGAGAGTAAACATAGTGCTCATAAAAGTAAGGTCACAAACAATCCAAGTTTGAACTCTCTGTTGCTTAAGAACAGAAGCTACAGAGGATATGATCCAAGTTATATTGTTTCAAAGTATGAGCTTATAAAGATAGTGGATGTTTGCACAAAAGTTCCAAGTGCAAAAAATCAGCAAGTCTTGAGATTTAAACTTGTAACTGCAGAAAATGCGGCTGCTGTTCTTAAGCATATAAAATGGGGAGGAGCATTGCCTCATCTTAATCTTCCATTTCCGGGAACAGAGCCAAACGCTTTTATTATAGTTTGTTCTACTGTTGCAGAAAACAAATGGGTAGGGGTAGATATGGGTATTGCTTGCCAGAGTATGCTGCTTAAGGCTGTTGAAATGGGATTGAATGGAATATGTATTGGAGCCCTTAATAAGGCAGAAATTGCAAAGGAGTTTGATTTGGAGTATGAACCCTTGCTTATTCTGGCTATTGGAAAGGGTGCGGAGAATATTCAGATTACCTCAATCGGACAGCAGGATGACCATAATTATTATAGAAAAGAAGGAGTGCATTTTGTTCCTAAGGTAAAGTTGGATGATTTGATTTTGTAGTTATGGAAAAACTGGTTATATCATCTACAGAAAAAAGTGATATATATAAGGAGATTGCTCCCCAGATTGAGGCTCTGTTGAGTGGGGAGAGTGATCTGATTGCGAATTTGAGCAATTTCTGTGCTGTTTTAAAGGAGGCTTTTGATTTTTGGTGGGTTGGTTTTTATCTGGTAAAGCCGGCTGATTGCGAGTTTGGCAAACAATTGGTGCTGGGGCCTTTCCAGGGACCACTTGCTTGTACAAGAATCGGCTATGGCAAAGGGGTATGTGGAAGTGCATGGAAACAGCAGCAGACTGTAATTGTGCCGGATGTAGATAAGTTTCCTGGCCATATAGCGTGCAGTAGTCTCAGCAGATCGGAAATTGTTGTCCCTGTTTTAAGGAATGGAGAGGTTGTGGCGGTTCTAGATATAGACAGTAAGGAGGACAATACATTCAGGATCACCGACAAAACATATCTGGAGAATATTTTGGATAAAATAAATTTTGATTTTTAAAAATTCATTTTTATATTTGCAATCCCAATCGGGATAATGGTTCCATGGCCGAGTGGCTAGGCACCGGTCTGCAAAACCGTTTACAGCAGTTCGAATCTGCTTGGAACCTCATAAAACACCCTTAC
>CALCUQ010000156.1 GCA_937906795.1 uncultured Bacteroidales bacterium
CACGCTGCCTCTGGTAAGTCTTGGAGGAACATCCTTGCTGATATTCAGCTGTGCGTTTGGAATCGTACTCTCCGTAAGCAGGACAATTGATATTGACAATACCAAAAAGGCAGAACAAAAAAGACTTGAGAAGGAGGAGGCAGAGAGGCTGGCAGCTGAAAGAAGAGAGGCAGAAGCAACTGCAGCAGAATTGAAGGAGGGAGAAAATGGGACTGCAGCTGGAAATGGAGAGGAGATGTTGCATGATATAATTGATGAGCATACAGGAGAGTTCAAATAGAGATATTAAACATTTTAGCAATAGTTGATAATGGAAAAGTTGAATGTAATAATAAGCGGAGGAGGCACAGGAGGTCATATATTTCCTGCCATTTCAATTGCCAACGGCATCAAGGAGATAAATCCACAGGCAAATATCCTTTTTGTTGGAGCAACAGGAAGAATGGAGATGGAGAAGGTTCCGGCTGCAGGATACGAAATAATTGGAATCCCGGCACAGGGGCTAAGGAGACCGTTGTACCACCCTTACAACATAAAGGTGGCATTTGACTATTTCCTATGTAAAATAAAGGCCAGAAAAATCATCAGGGAGTTCAAACCTGATGTAGTGGTTGGTGTAGGAGGTTATGCAAGTGCCCCGATTGTTGGAGTGGCTGCAAAGAGCAACATCCCTACACTGCTCCAGGAACAGAACTCTTTTGCAGGCATAGTAAACAGGAGCAACGGCAAACATGCCGATAAAATTTGCGTTGCCTATGATGGAATGGAGCGTTTCTTCCCCAAAGAGAAGATAATGATAACCGGCAACCCTATAAGGAAAGATATTGTAAAGAGCACACCTCAAATGAGGGAAGAGGCCTGCCGATTCTACAATCTTGACCCTAAAAAGAAGACTATTTTTGTAGTGGGCGGCAGCTTGGGTTGCAGGACTCTCAATGACTGCATGAAAGATGAGATAAGCAAGGGCAAACTCTTTGCAAGTGACATTGAAGGAAGCTGTCAGGTAATATGGCAATGTGGCAAGATATACAAAGATGAGATTGATGCCTTTATGGAGAAGCATAAAGGGGTAAACGTGTTCCATACACACTTTATCCAGAGGATGGATCTTGCCTACGCAGCTGCAGATATAGTTATAAGCAGGGCTGGCGCAGGAACAATATCAGAGCT
>CALCUQ010000157.1 GCA_937906795.1 uncultured Bacteroidales bacterium
GGATAAACATCTCAGAAGGATTTAAAATCTCTTCCAGACCATTTGAACACATTTGGTATACTGCTATCTCTGCAGTAGAGCCAAATCTGTTCTTTATACTTCTGAGTATTCTGTATGAGTGTCTTGAGTCTCCTTCAAATTGCAGTACAACATCAACAATATGTTCAAGTACTTTAGGCCCTGCAAGGGTGCCGTCTTTGGTTATATGGCCTATAAGTATAACAGGAACATTACTCTCTTTGGCATACCTTAACAGGGATGCGGCGCATTCTCTCACTTGAGAGACACTTCCGGCAGAAGACTCTATTATTCCAGAATAAATTGTTTGGATAGAGTCTATAACAAGCAGTTGAGGTGAAACCTCTTTTGCTTGAGTGAGAATATTTTCCAATGAAGTTTCGGCAAGAACTATACAGTTATTGTGAGCTCCTCCAAGTCTGTCTGCCCTTAGTTTTATCTGTTTTGCACTCTCCTCTCCAGAGACATACAGTGTTTTTATGGACTGGTTCTGCAGTGGTATCTGCAGGCTTAATGTAGATTTTCCAATTCCCGGTTCTCCTCCAACAAGTACAAGTGAACCTTTTACAATTCCCCCTCCAAGCACCCTGTCAAGTTCAGTTGCTCCCAGAACAATCCTGCTCTCTGCAGATGCATCTATATTGGTAAGGGGTGTAGGTTTGTTGTTGGACGCATTTGTGAGGAATGAGTGCATTCTGGATGTTGGATTATTGTCGGCAGAAGATTTGCTTACAATCTCTTCTACCATAGTGTTCCACTCTCCGCAGGCAGGACATTGTCCCATCCATTTTGAACTCTCATTTCCGCATGATGTGCAAAACCATGCTTTTTTAATCTTTGCCATAAAAACCCTTTTGTGCAAATTTATGATTATGCTTTTACAAATGAAAATAAAATGAGTTATATTTGTATCTGCACTTGGAATGCGTAGAATAATATAAACAGTTTAAAAATATGAAGAAATTTATTTTAGGAACTTTGGCTGCTTTGATGCTTGGCGGAGTGTCATATGCACAACAACCAAAAGCAGAGGAAATTGCAGAAAAAATGGATGGTTATGTTAAGGAGATTGTTAAAACATGGCAACTTCCTGGTATGGCCGTAGCATTGTCTTTGGACAACAAGGTTATCATGTCTAAGGGTTACGGAGTAAAAGAGGTAACTCCAGAAGATGGTATTGGATTTAGAGGTGTTAAAAAGAATACCGATATGTGCAGTGGTGGCGTAAGAGCAATTGCAAATGAAAACGGTGCACCAATTTTATCAAATACAGTATTCCAGATTGGTAGTGTTTCAAAATCTTTCACCGCAACTGTTATGGGGCAGCTTATTGATGAGGGATTATTGAAATGGACAGATACAGTAAAGAACATACTTCCCGATTTTGAGTATTATGATCCTTATGTAACAGCCAATATGCAGGTTATGGATGTTATGACTCACCGTACAGGATTGCAGGGGCAGGCTGGAACATATTTCCCAAATGTCGGTTATGATAGAGATGACATTTATCAGTTCTTAAAATATGTAAAACCGGTTTACAGTTTCAGAGGGGCGTATAAGTACAATAACTCTACATTTATTATAGCAGAAAAACTTATAGAAAAGGTAACAGGCAAAACCTGGGAGCAAAATGTGCAGGAGAGGGTATTTGACAAGATAAAAATGCCAAGTTCATCTGTAAATGCAGATGGTTTTGCGGCATCTGTTGCAAATGTTGCTACTCCTCACGACTATTCATATACAACAGTTGAATTGGGCAAATCCCAATTTCCAGAGTTGGTAAAGACTCCACAGGAAACAAAAGGCGGTATTGTAGCACTTCCTTTATATGGAGATGAGCAAGCTCTTTGCTGGTTAACAGGTATTGGACCTGCTGGTAGCGTGAATTCTTCTGTAGATGATATGATCAGATATGCCCAAATGCATATGAACAATGGTTTTATTGTTGAGGCAAATGGTGATACTACAAGAGTGATGTCAGAAAATGCAACAAGACAGTTGCACAAGGGTTATAATATTACTTCTCAAGCCGACAACAGAACAACCCTTTATGCAAATTGTTGGTTTGTTGAGCAGAATAACAGATACAGACTATATTTCCACACAGGAACAACCTGGGGCTTTACAGCTTTATGTTTCTTTGTTCCTGAGATTAAAGCGTGTGGTGTAATACTTGTTAATGCAGAGGCTGGTGACAGACCAAGATATGCTGTAATGAACAAATTCATTGATATGGTAATAGGTGACCAGGATAAGGACTATAACAAGGAGTATTTTGATGCGTGGATTGCCAATGCAGAAAAAGGATGGGCAGACAAACTTGCTAAAGAGGCTAAGGAAGAGACTTGTAATCAAAGCCCTATTTCTGACAAGGAGATAATTGGAGAGTATTCTAAAGATGCTTTGTTTGGAAATGCAAAGATTACCAAAGAAAAAGGTGAGTTGTATATTGAGATTGGCAAAATGGGATTCAAAAACAAATTGCAACATATAAAAGATGGTGTATATCATTTCCGTAGTGATGGACATGCATTCCCATTAAAATTCACTTTAGATGAAACCGGCAAGAAGGTGAAAGGATTTATGGTAGATTTCCAATACAAAGAAGAAGAGGGCTTTGGTGGCTGGACAAAAGTTAAATAGAAAAATAATAAACAGACTATATGAAAAGATTTTTATTGCTTGTAGCTGTCTGCTTGTTTACATTAAGCGGATATGCCCAAAAAATTGTAGGAGTTTCTTCTAACTCTACAGAGGTTGCATCTGCTCCTCTTACTTATATCAATTCAATTAAGAGGGCTGGTGGTGTTCCATTGGTTATTCCAATGACAACAGATGAAAAACAGATTGAGGCTGTATTGAATGTAATAGATGCTCTTGTTATGACAGGTGGTGAGGATATTGATCCTCTAAAGTATTTTGGTGAGCAACCTCATCCAAATTTGGGAACAATTGTACCTTATAGAGATGAGTTTGACTATAAACTTATAAGAATGGCAGTTGCCAAAGGTATCCCTGTTTTGGGAATTTGTAGAGGTGAGCAAATGCTTAATGTTGCATTTGGCGGAACACTTATCCAGGATATCCCAACTCAGGTAAAGGGCACTTTTGTAAAACATAGTCAAAAAGCACCAAGAAATTATGGAACTCATACCATTACAATTGAGAAAGGGAGCCAGCTGAACAAACTTTTGGGTGTTACAGAGGTGGCTGTGAATTCATATCACCATCAGGCTGTAAAAGATGTTGCTCCAGGCTTTAAAGTTACAGCTTATTCTAAAGATGGTGTTGTTGAGGCAATTGAAATGATTGGTAATCCAAAAGTTATGGGTGTGCAATTCCATCCTGAGGGATTTGTATCTACAGGTGATGATACATTTATAGGATTGTTCAAAATGTTGATTGAATAAATTGACTAAAAAGAATATGGCAAATAAAAAACCTGAGTTTATGCTCAGGTTTTTTTGTTACTCCTCTTTAATTCCCATTACTGCTCTAATCTCTTTTTTAGCTTGTTTCCATCGGGGAACATCTACTCTTGAGCCAATAACCTGGACAACTTGAGCAGATATAATTGAACCAACCTGTCCGCAAACTTTAATAGGCATCCCTAATGAGTGGGCGTAAAGGAACCCGGCTGCATATATATCTCCGGCTCCTGTTGCATCAATTGCTTTCCCTGGCCATGGTTCTATAAAATGATACTCATCACCACTTTTTACCATTGACCCGTTAGGTCCTAATTTTACAACAGCAATTCTGGCAATTTTTGCAATCTCATCCAGAGCCTCTCTTGGCTCTTTGCCGGTAAAATATTTTGATTCTGTTTCATTTGCAAACACTATGTCTACATAATTCTCCACTATATCGTGCAAGAATGCAAGATTGCTTTCCACTACATTGTAGCTGGCCATATCAATTGAAATTATTGAACCTGCCTCTTTTGCCAACTCTACTGCCCTTCTTACCAAAGCGTGGTTTTGCACAAGATATCCTTCTATATGAAAATAATCATACCCTTTAAAGTATTCCGGTTTAAGGTCTTCTGCTGTTAGTTCAATAGCCGCTCCAAGATATGTGGCAAATGTTCTTTCGGCATTTGGGGCTGTAATGAATACAGTAGCCCTTCCGCTGCCTGCTTTTCCGGTAAGAAGTGTAGGTTTTATTCCTATATTTTCTTGACCTGTTTTAAAGAGTGATCCAAGTTCGTCATTGCCAATTTTGCCAATAAATCCGCTTGGCATTCCAAATATTGCTGTACCTGCCATTGTGTTGGCAGCAGAACCTCCTGGGACATATTCTACTCCCATAGGTTTAAGTACATTCCATATTTTGTTGCCGGTAGCCTCATCAACATGTTGCATACTTCCTTTTGGAAGATGAAACTTGGTTAACATAGAATCGTCGGGGAGAACAGCCAGAATGTCTGTAAGGGCATTCCCTATACCTAATATAGATTTCATAAAAAGGGTGTAAAATGAACAAATGAATTATTTTCTTATAATTTGCAAAGATAGTATTTTTATTTTTTGTAGGTTTGCAGTTTGAATAGTTGTGAAAGATAATCAATAATATGATAGTAGCTAAAACATTACAGGACTTTATTGAGGCCAGAGAGGCTTTAAATAGTGGAAATGTGGGTTTTGTCCCAACCATGGGTGCGTTGCATCAGGGACATATTTCATTGGTTGAGCAATCAGTTGCAAAATGTAAATATACAGTTGTAAGCATATTTGTAAACCCTACCCAGTTCAACAACCCTAATGATCTGGAGACATATCCAAGAACATTGGAGGCAGATTGCATTCTGTTGGAAAAAAGTGGGGTGGACTTGGTTTTTGCTCCAAGAGTTATAGATATATATCCTGTTCCCGACAACAGAGTATTTGATTTGGGCGGATTGGATTTGTGTGGAGAAGGTCCTCGCAGACCAGGTCATTTTAATGGAGTGGCTCAGGTTGTAACCAGACTTTTTGATATTGTAAAGCCTGATTTTGCATTCTTTGGACAAAAAGATTTCCAGCAAGTGGCAATTGTAAAATACTTTACAAAACAATTGGGCTATCCTGTTGAAATTGTACAATGCCCTACATTGAGAGAGGAAGACGGTTTGGCAAAAAGTTCCAGAAACACATTGCTTACACCTGCTCAAAGAGAGGCGGCACCTCATATTTACAGATGTATTAAAGAAACTCCTATATTAATGGAATCTATGTCGCCTTCACAAGTGATTTCTCATTTGAAAGAGCAGATTGACAATAATAAAGAACTGGAGGTTGAGTACATTGAGCTGGTGGATGCAAACACACTAAAACCGGTGCAGGAGTGGTCAGATGCACAGGAGATTCAACTGTGGTGTGCTGTATATGCCGCACCTGTAAGATTAATTGATAATATTAAAGTGAAATAATATATGTTGTTGGAAATTCTTAAATCTAAAATACACAGAGCTTGTGTAACAGAAGCAAACCTAAACTACATTGGCAGTATTACAATAGATGAAGACTTGGCAGATGCAGCAGGTTTATATGCAAATGAGAAAGTTACCATTGTAAATATAAACAATGGCGAAAGGGTTGATACTTATGTTATTAAGGGAGAGAGAGGAAGCGGTAAAATATGTTTGAATGGTGCGGCGGCAAGAAAATTTGCAGTTGGAGATCTTGTGATTATTATGGCGTATGCACAAATGACTCCTCAAGAAGCCGAAACCTTTACTCCAAAAGTAGTTTTCCCAGATTCAGTTACAAACAAAATATTATAGAATATAAATGGATGTAGACTCTAAAAAGAAATCTCCTGTTGTAAAAGTTATAAAATACCTTGCACTATTGTTGTTGGCGGGGTGGCTTCTTTATTTTTCTTTTAGAGAGGTAAAGTGGGGAGATTTTCTTGAGAGTCTGCGGGAGTGTAACTGGTGGTGGATTGTAGCCTCAATGGCAGTTGGTGTAATGGGATTCCTTGCCAGAGCATTGAGGTGGAGACTTTTAATGTTGCAATTGAATGATAAGGTTACAAAGAGGGAGGCTTTTGATGGTGTAAATATTGCCTATCTTACAAACTTTGCTTTTCCAAGAGCCGGAGAGGTGGCCAGATGTGGTGTAATTGCAAAAACAGGAAAAGTCTCTTTTGAGGGGGCTTTGGGAACAGTTGTTCTTGAGCGGGTGGTTGATCTGATCTGTCTTATGGTATGGGTGCTTGTGGTACTTTTAATAAGATGGCAGGAGTTTGGAATGTTTATGCAGGAGAATCTGTTTGCCCCTATCTTAGGCAAATTCAATTCGGCAGTTTTGCCGGTTGCAATATTTATGGCTGTAACTCTTGCAGTCTGTTTTGCGTTATGGTACTTTAGAGCAAGTATCCTAAAAAATAAGCTTTTCGCAAAGGTTTATGGTGTTATTGTTGGCCTTAAAGACGGGTTGCTTACCGCATATAGAATGGAGAATAAAGGGATGTTTTTCCTGTATACTCTTATGTTGTGGGGAACCTATTGGGCAACAAGTATGTGTACAATATTGGCATTTCCTGCAGTGTCTGATCTTAATGCGGTTGATGCGCTGTTTCTGATGGTTATAGGTGGACTTGGATGGGTAGTTCCTGTGCAAGGGGGCTTGGGAGCTTACCATTACATAGTAAGCATTACCCTTGCAGGTGTTTATTCAATACCTCAGGCAACAGGTGTCATATTTGCAACAATCTCTCACGAGGCTCAAGCACTTACTATGATTATATGTGGTTTTATATCACTGGTAAGTATAAGTCTGCAGACCAAGAAAAAAAACTAAGCAAAATTATATGAAACTTGAATTTTCTGTGAATTACAAAGCGCAGTATGGCCAGGCATTATATGTTATTGGCTCTTTGGCGCAGTTGGGAAGTAATAATGTGTCAGATGCTCTAAAAATGAGTTTGACAGAAGATGATACTTGGAGAGCAGAAATAGATGCAGACAATATATCACAAGTGACATATAAATATTGTGTTAAGGGGGAAGATGGTATTTTTTATGAGGCTGGTGCAGGAAGGAAAATTCAGTTTGATTCAACATTAAAGAAGGTTGTATTCAAAGACCAGTGGCAAGGCAATACTGCAGATGCGGTATTTTTGACCGCTCCGTTTACAGATGTATTTTATGCATCACAGGGAGAGCAATACCTCCCTTTAGGTGTTCTGGACAATGAAATAGCAATTAAAGTGACCATCCCAAATATCCAGCCAGGATATAAAGTATGTATAAGTGGAGATGCAAAGGAGCTTGGAGAGTGGAATCTGAGCAGATGTGTAGAACTTAAAAGGGTTTCAAACAGCGGATGGTATGCAAGATTCTCTTCTTTAAGAAAAGCGGGCAAGGTGTGGAACTTTAAATTTGTGATAATGGACAAATGGGGAAACACAGTCTGGGAAAATGGGCAAAACAGGAGTATTCTCCTGCCAAAACTCTTAAAGAGAGAGGCTTGTATATTTGACTATGCTGCAGCTGCAATAGAGATTCCAAAGCCAAAGTTTGCAGGGGTTTCCATTCCGGTTTTCTCCTTAAGGTCTAAAAATAGCTGTGGTATAGGTGACTTTGCAGACCTTAAAAAAATGGTGGATTGGGCCAAGAAAACAGGGCTTTCTATAATTCAGTTGCTGCCCATAAATGACACATCAGCCAATTTGAGCTGGAGGGATTCATATCCATATAATTGTATATCAACACTGGCTCTTCATCCAATATATATAAGTTTAAAAGCTTTGGGTGAGCTGGAAAATACCTCTATAGCATCAGAAATAAAGAAGGAGGCAGAACTGCTAAACAAAAAGGACTCTGTAGATTATGAAGGAGTATTGGCAGTTAAACTGAAATTCTTGAGAGCCTGGTGGGAGCAGAATAAAAACACTCTGTTAAAAAGCCGAAACTTTAAGGCTTTTGTAAATGAGAATAAGGAGTGGGTAAAACCATATGCTGCATTCTGTGTCCTTAGAGACAAGTTTAAAACAGCCAATTTTAGAAGTTGGGGTGAGTGGTCTGTATTTTCACAAGAAATTTTGTCAGCAGTTGAAACCAGGCATAACGACGATTTTAGTTTTTATTTGAGTATCCAGTATGAGTTGGACAAGCAGATGAAACAGGCCAAGGCCTATGCACATAAAAATGGAGTTGCTCTAAAAGGGGATATTCCAATTGGGATATGTAGAGACAGTGTAGAGGCCTGGCAATATCCAACACTTTTCAACTTTAATCAGCAGGCAGGAGCACCACCTGATGCATTCTCAAAAGATGGCCAGAACTGGGGTTTTCCTACCTACAACTGGGAAGAGATGAGTAAAGACAATTATTTGTGGTGGAAACATAGATTTACCCATTTTGCAAAGTATTTTGATGCTTACAGGATTGATCATATTCTTGGATTTTTTAGAATATGGGAGATTCCTGTTGAACATAAAAGCGGGCTGATGGGACATTTTTATCCGGCTTTGCCAATGACCAAAGAAGAGATAGAGAGTTGGGGTATCAGGGGGGTAGATTACTATGGCTTGTTTATAGAAGATCCATACCAGAAGGACAAATTCCATCCAATGATTGGAGGAAAGGAGAGTGAGCAATACAAATGGCTTCCATGGGGAATGGACGAGAGTTATAATAAACTTAGTGATTACTATTTCTATAGCAGACATAATGATTTCTGGTATAAAAATGCAGTAAAAAAACTCCAGCAACTTATTGCCTCTACAAATATGCTTGCCTGTGGGGAGGATTTGGGAATGCTTAATGAATCTGTATCTGCCTGTATGAACAATCTTAAGATCCTTTCTTTGGAACTTATGATTATGCCTAAGCAATTTGGAGTAAAATTGGGAGATCCATTAGGGTATCCATATTTGAGTGTTTGTACAACAAGTACACACGATTGCCAGACATTAAGGATGTGGCTTGCCCAATACAAGGAGGATGGCTCCACAGATACTCCGGAGTCTGAGTGCCTTGAGATTGTAAAAAAGAATCTGGAAGCTTCCAGTATGTTTGTAATTCTTCCTTTGAGCGAAATTAATTGTTTAAGGTTTTTGAAATATTTTGAATTTCTATAGGAATGGAGTGAATAGATGAGCAAACCATCCCAGGAATTTTTTCCAGGTTGAACGTTTTTTGTACATCTCGGCAGTCAGTAACGTGCTGTTCTTTTGATCCTCTTTAAATAGATTCATCAGTTCGTTTGTGGTACTTTCATTAA
>CALCUQ010000158.1 GCA_937906795.1 uncultured Bacteroidales bacterium
TTCTATTTCTTCTACAGATTCTTCATAATCATCCTCTTCAGGTATAGTCATAATATTTTTAATGCTTTCAAAAATTCCCATAATTAAATTTCCTTTCATATTAAAAATTTATTATTGATTGTTCATTTTATTAAGTTCTTCTACCATTGCTAGGGCTACTTTATTTGATGCACCTTGTCCTCCCAGAACTTCTCTAACTTTAGCATAATTGTTTTTCATAGTCTCAATATACTCTTTATTATGCAAAAGCTGGTCCAGCTCAGCCGACAATTTTTCTGGACTGCAGTTGTGCTGAATAAGTTCTTTGAAAAGTCCCTTGTCCATAATAAGGTTGGCAAGGCTAATGTATTTTATCTTTAATACCAGCATTGCTATGGCGTATGATATCTCATTTCCTCCATATCCTACCACTTGGGGTGTTCCAATTAAAGCTGCCTCAAGGCTGGCTGTACCAGAGCTTATTATTGCTGCTTTTGAGTGTTTTAGTATAGAATATGTCTCTCCTTGCAAAAGCTTGATATTGGGAGTGTTGTCTTTTAGTATGTTTTGGTATAAACTTTTGTCGGTAGAAGGTGCTCCTGCCAATAGAAAATTGTAGTTGGGGAATTTTTTTGCAACTTCAATCATTCTTGGAAGCAGGTATTTTATTTCATTTTTTCTACTGCCTGCAAGTAATGCAACAAATGGTTTTGTGTTGTCTGTATCTGTTCTTTTGCAGAACTCTTCCAAGGATTCATTTGCATATTCGTAAGTGTCAACACTATCTAGTAGGGGATTGCCTCTGTATATGGCATTGATTCCCCATTTTTTAAAGTAATCTATTTCAAAGGGGAATATGATGAACAAACGGTCTACCCATTTTTTTAATCTGTGTACCCGTTTTTCTTTCCATGCCCAAACTTTTGGTGCTATATAATAAAATACTTTAAAGCCGTTTTTCTTGGCAAACTCGGCTATTTTAAAATTAAATCCGGGATAGTCTATGAGGATTATTACGTCTGGTTTATGCTCCAGAATGTCCTTTTTGCAGTCAGATAAGTTTCTTGCAATCTTTTTCAGATGTGTAAGAACCTCTACAACACCCATAACAGCTGTGTCTTTATAATGTCTTACAAGTTCACCCCCTTGAGCTTGCATTAAATCTCCTCCCCAAAATCTGAATTGGGCATCTTTATCTACCGCTTTTAATCCTTTCATAAGGTTGGAGCCATGTAAATCTCCAGATGCTTCGCCTGCTACAAGATAGTATTGCATAATTTTTAAAATGATATTTTCTTTATATTAAAAAATCCAGGTCTCCTCAAGGAGTTTTTTTGTATTGTAATCTGTTGTGTCAATCTTATGTGGAACAATTGTTACATATTTGTTCTCCAAAAGAATATGGTCTGCGTCAGATGATTCTTGGTCTGTATTTATAAATTCTCCTGACATCCAATAATATGGCTTTCCGTGAGGATCGATTCTTCTTTCAAACTCTTTTGTCCATCT
>CALCUQ010000159.1 GCA_937906795.1 uncultured Bacteroidales bacterium
TGTTAAATTTCATATTCATCAGTAAAGAGGTAAACACTACCAACCCGGATTCTGGGTCATGCCGTATTTCTTGTTTATCTCATATATGCACTTGCTTGCATAATATCCTTCTGCAACCATACTCATTTCAACTTGTGCACTCTTTACAGAATAGCCTTTACCAACCATACTTCCAAATGTTCTGTTTCTACTGAACTGGGAATATCCTGTAACAAGCAAATCTCCCAAATATGCAGAAGTGTTTATCTCTCTTGTACTGTCTGGATGGGTACCATTCATAAATGTTGCAAGTTCATTGAATGAATTTGTCATCAGAACAGCCATAAAGTTATCTCCATATCCAAGACCATGACATATTCCTGCAGCTATTGCATAAATATTTTTAAGTGCAGCAGCATACTCTACTCCATAAATATCAGTTCCAGGAGTTGTCTTAATATAACTACATGCAAAAATATTGCACATTGCTTTTGCAACCTCCATATGTTTGCTTGTAAGGGTAAGATAAGACAACCTGCCCATTGCAACTTCCTCTGCGTGTGAAGGTCCACTCACAATACCTATTCTGTCATAAGGGATATTATGTATTTCATTAAAATATTCAGCTATTGTAAGATTCTTTTCATCCACAAAACCTTTTATTGCAGAGATAATGAATTTATCTTTTAGTGAGCCTTTGTATTTGCTCATTGTGTCAAGAAAATAGGCAGAAGGTATGGCAAAAACAATAACATCCGCACCATCAATTACCTCGTTTATATCAGTACTCATTCTTAGTCTCGACGGATCCAAAGAGACCGACTCCAGATAAGATGAGCTATGATGACATGATCTGATGTTGTCAATATTAACTTGATTTCTAATGTACCATCCTATTGACTCCTGATTGTTAAGCAACAATTTCACCAATGCTGTTGCCCAGCTTCCGCTGCCAACCATTGCATATCTTAAATTTTCCCGCTCAAAAAAGGTTTTCATAGTATTTAGGCTTTTATGTCGATTAGGTTTTATTATTTATTACTTTCGTATCCACTGTCAATAAGCAACCCGGATGAAGTTGCTGCTTGTACGGCAAGAGTATCACATCGTTCATTTTCAGGGTGTCCTGCATGCCCTTTAATCCAGAAAAACCTCACCTGATGTTTACTGAATATATTAATGAACCTCTCCCACAAGTCTGCATTCTTTTGTTTATGCAATCCTTTTACCTGCCATTTTTCCAACCACCCCTCAGTAACTGCTTTTACTACATATGAGGAATCTGAATACACATTAACCTGGGCATTGTTTCTTTTAATAGCTTCAAGTCCAACTATAACTGCCAATAACTCCATACGGTTATTGGTTGTACATTCATATCCTGCAGAAATTTCCTTATAGTGTTGTCCGCACTTTAACAC
>CALCUQ010000160.1 GCA_937906795.1 uncultured Bacteroidales bacterium
CATATCTGCATCAAGGTCAATTCTATTTTCAAGAATAGAAACAAGAATATGATAACCTGTAGGGAATAATTTATATGAATTGCCTATTCTGCGCTGCAAATCGGTAAAAGTTCTCAAAGGAACCTGCCTTATAGTAACAAGGATACCTTCAGATATAATGAACGAAACTGCCTCCAGATTATATTCGTCGGGACCGGGAATAAGGAAGTTGGTATTTGCAAAAATGGTTGTATCTGTTTCTGAATAACGTGATGAACTCTCAATCTCTTCTGCCTGTGCACGGCTCTGAAGAGTTGTTTCCAAGAAATTCTCAACTGCTCTTTTCTCTTCTCCGGTTGGCTCAAACAGATCTATCCATAAAACATCATCAAAACCTAGCTCTTCTAATAGGGTTAAGTTTTTATCACAAACTATCTGACCTTTCGATTTGTAGAATACCTCAATCATAGAATGCTACAGTTTTAGTCCATATCAAGGCAAATTTAAGAAAAAAATACGTGTTCTACAAAAATACGTATACCAATTAAAATAAGAACAATACCTCCAATAAACTCAGCTTTGTTGCCAAGCGATTTTGCGAGAGCTGAGCCACCCATTATTCCTATTTTTGAAGCGATGGCAGTAACAGTAAATGTTATAAAAAAAGTAAAGAGAATTTTATAAAAAGAAAATTCAAAAACAGCTAAAGAAAATCCTACTGCAACTGCATCAATACTGGTTGCAATTGACATTAAAACCAATGTTTTTACAGACAATAAGTTTATCTGCTGAGTGTTTTGTGAGCCGGAAAAAATTGAACATACCATTTTACCTCCAATGTAAGAAAGTATAATTAAGGCAATCCAATGATCCCATTTCTCTATGTAATGTAAAGATGACTCTCCTACAAGCAATCCTGTCACAAGAAAAAGAGACTGAAAAAGAGCAAAGGAGGCCAAAACTTTAGCCTCCTTACCCTTTGAGATATTTTTCAATGACATACCACCGCTCAATGATACAGCAAGAGTATCTGCAGAAAGAGAAATTGCAATAATAAATATCTCCAGGTATGTCATAAATCAATTATTTCTTTTTAAATAAAAGTAGTCCACAGAATGTTAGACCTGCACAAACAGCAATTAGAGAGAAACCAAAACTGAATACATAGTTCTCAATAAGGAAACAAATTACAGGAGAAGCAATACAAATTACTGGGACAGCTTTATCGTTAGTATTCATTTTGGTTAAAATACCAAACATAAACAAACCAAGAAGTGGTCCATATGTATAAGATGCTATCTGGTAAACCATATTGATTACAGCATCATTCTTTAGAATATTAAAGAAGAAAATAAGAACCACAAAAAGAACAGCCATCAAGCAAGTTACTTTCATTCTAACACTGCTCTTCTTTTTCTCGTCCCAACCTTTTTTCTCAATACCTATAAGATCGATACAAGTTGAAGTGGTAAGAGATGTAAGTGCATTGGCACAAGTTGGATATGCAGCAGAAATTAGACCTACAAAGAAAATAACACCAACAACAGGTCCTAAAGTAAGGGCAACTGTAGGGAAAATCTTATCTGGTTCAGGAGTACCTGCAGCATTTAGAATACCTGAAATGATATCTGGATTAGCTTGGATATATATAGCCAATACAGCACCTAGAGTCAAGAACAAAAGATTGATAGGAATCATCATAAGAATAGATGTCATAATGTTCTTTTGAGCCTCTCTGATATTTTTACAACTCAAACTCTTCTGCATCATAGCCTGGTCAAGACCAGTCATTGCAATAGGAATAAGGACACCACTCAAGAATCTCTTTAACCAATGTGTTGGAGCAGTAGTATCTGTATTGAACATATTGGAATATTCGCTATTATGAACATTAACAAACAAATCTGTAAAACTCCAGTCCAACTGATTACAAATAACTCCCACAGAAACAATGATTGCAACAATCATAAAAGTTGTTTGGATTGTATCTGTATAGATCATAGTCTTTACACCACCTTTCATTGTATAAAGAATGGCCAAACCTACAAAAACAGTAGCAACAAGCACAAATGGAACTCCAAGAGGGCCAAAAACAAAGTTATACAACACAAAGATTACCAAGAATGTTCTTACAGTTGCACCCAACAATCTGGAAATCAAAAAGAAAGATGCACCAGTTTTGTAACTGAATTTACCAAAACGCTGCTCCAGGTAAGAATAGATAGATGTAAGGTTCAATTTAAAGTACAATGGTAAAAGAAGACCTGCAATAATTGCATAGCCAAAAAACATACCAAATACCATTGGCAAATAATAGAAATTCTCATTGATTACGTTGCCAGGAAGAGACATAAATGATACTCCCGACAAAGATGAACCAATCATACCAAACGCAACAAGGAACCAATTGGAACTCTTGTTACCAGTATAATAACTCTTGCTGTCTGCGTTACGGCTTGTAAGCCATGCAATAAAAAACAGTAAAAGAGTGTAAATTACAAAAGTAATTAGAAGAATTGTTGAATTCATGAAATAGTTATAGGTTAAATTTTAAATGTATGTCTGTTTTCAATAGATTTTCCAAGAGTAAACTCATCTGTATATTCCAAGTCATCTCCAAAACCTACACCTCTGGCTATAGTACTTATTTTAATGTTCAATTGGGAAAGTTTCTTGTACAGGTAAAAAGAAGTTGTTTCACCCTCCATACTTGTACTCAATGCAAGAATAACTTCCTCAACACCTTCATTCTGAACTCTATCCAGAAGTTTGTCTATAGACAAATCGGCGGGTCCAATTCCATCTATTGGAGAAATTATACCACCCAATACATGGTAAAGGCCGTTATATTGCCCTGTGTTTTCTATGCTTAAAAAATCTCTAATGCTCTCTACAACGCAAATAACCGATTTGTCTCTGTGAGTATCTGAACATACACTACACAAATTGTTATCCGTAATCATATTGCAATTGTTGCAATACTTTACGCCGTTGCGGAGAGCAATAAAAGAATTACCAAACCTATTAACATTCTCAACAGGTTGCTTTAATAGATGTAGAGCAAGTCTAAGTGCACTTTTTCTACCTATACCGGGCAAAGATGACAATTCATCTACCGCCTTTTCCAACAACTGCGAAGAATATTTTTGTTTGTACATTTACTATTTTTGAGAATTATAGAAATCAACAGCATTTCTTACAGAACCATGCTCAAGTAGAAGACTCTTAGCATACTCATAATCTGTAATCTTAGCCTCATCCATAATCATTCTTGTACCTCTATCTACAAGTTTTGCATTTGACAATTGCATGTCAACCATTTTGTTACCCTTAACGTGACCCATCTTAATCATAGTAGATGTAGAAATCATATTAAGAATAAGTTTTTGAGCTGTACCTGATTTCATACGGGTACTACCGGTTACAAACTCTGGTCCAACAACTGCAACAATTGGAATATCTACCTCAGCAGCAACAGCAGCACCAGGGTTACAAGTAATACAACCTGTAAGGATACCACGTTTTCTAGCCTCTTTAACTGCACCAATAACGTATGGAGTACTACCACTTGCGGCAATACCAACTACAACGTCATTCTCATTTACATTGTAAGGTTGCATATCTCTCCAACCACCTTCCCAATCATCCTCTGCATTCTCAACAGCTTTTCTGATAGCTGTATCACCACCAGCGATAAGGCCAATGATCAAATCAAATGGAGCACCGTATGTAGGAGGAATTTCAGAAGCGTCCAAAATACCAAGTCTACCACTTGTACCAGCTCCTAAGTAGAATAGTCTTCCACCTTTTTTCATTCTCTCAACAATTCCATCAACCAATTTCTCAATTTCAGGAATACATTTCTCAACTGCAACAGGAACATTCTTATCTTCTCTGTTCATATTCTGCAAAAGCTCAACAGTTGACATTTTGTCTAAGTTGGCGTAGTTAGATGATTGCTCAGTAACTTTCATATTAAAAAATTATATTTATTATATATTATTATTTACACTCTTTATGATACTCAACCAATCCGTCAATTGGAGATTTTAGGATTTTACCAATTCTAGCACCATTGGCAGCAGCAACCTCTACAAGGATATCCTTATAGTAATGTGCTATTGAACCTACTATGTTAATTTCGTATGTTTTGTAATCGTAATGAACAATATTTCTCTTAAAGAACTCATCAAAACTTGTTCTGATTAGATTATTGATATGAGGATTCTCTCTGAACTCATAGATAAATGGAGAGAAAGATGCTAACCAACGGCTAGGAAGAGGAATTTTATATACTCTCTCCACAATCTGGATATAATCCAAATTATATCTCTTTGTAAACTCATCCTCAATCTCTTTTGGCAATACTCCCTTAATGAAATCAGCAATAAGTTTTCTACCCAATACTCCGCCACTGGCTTCATCACCCAAAATAAAACCACCTGCCTTTACATTTTTTTCAACATCTACTCCATTGTACATACAAGAGTTTGCACCAGTACCCATAATACAAGCAATACCAGGTTTGTGTCCGCATAGAGCTCTTGCAGCAGCCAGAATATCAGAAGCAGAGAAACATTTGCAACCAGGGAA
>CALCUQ010000161.1 GCA_937906795.1 uncultured Bacteroidales bacterium
TGATCGACTACATGCTTGATATGCGTGCTTCTAACCGCAACAAAGTTGAGGATATGGCTACTAAGTTCCCAGGTGCAGCTAAATTTACTCCTGCTAAGAAAGCTTGGAGCGTTAAATGTGATATCGCTCTTCCTTGTGCTTTCCAAAACGAGCTTAACGGTGACGATGCTAAAGAGCTTCTTGCTAACGGTACATGGTGCTGCTGCGAGGTTTCTAACATGGGTTGTACTCCTGAGGCTATCAAAGCTTTCCAAGATGCTAAGATCCTATTTGCTCCTGGTAAAGCAGTTAACGCAGGTGGTGTTGCAACTTCAGGTCTAGAGATGACTCAAAATGCAACTCATATCAGCTGGTCAGGTGCAGAGGTTGACGCAAAACTTCACTTCATTATGGAGAGCATCCACTCAGCTTGTGTTAAATATGGTAAACAAGCAGATGGTAGCGTAGACTACGTTAAAGGTGCAAACATTGCAGGCTTTATGAAAGTAGCTCAAGCTATGTTAGAGCAAGGTACTATCTAATATTACCCTATTGCAAAATTATTCCTCTGGAGGTTTCCTTCAGAGGAATTTTTTTTCAAAGAAAGGATACTTTATTCTTCAAAAAGATTATATCTGACAATAAAATTTTTTAATGTATTGAAATTTACATTCAAGATTTTTGCAATCTGAGTTAGAGAGAGCCCATTCCTACGAAGTTTTATTATTTTTTGTTCTCTTCCCGACAACTTTAGTTTAGAAGATGTCCGCCCTTTAGGTCTTCCCAGCTTTACCCCCTCTCTTTTTTTGCGTTCCAGAGCCTCTTTTGTCCTCTGAGATATAAGATTCCTCTCAATTTCTGCACTCAGGCCAAAAGCAAAAGCCAGCACTTTAGAACTGATGTCATTACCCAACCGGTAGTTGTCTTTTATAGTCCATACCTTTATATCCTTTTGCATACACTCATTGAGTATTGACATAATCATTAGCAGATTTCTCCCCAGCCTTGATATTTCGGAGCATATGAGTATATCATCTTTGTTGAGTTTTTTAAGTAATTTTCCAAGTTTCCTTTTCTCAACAGTCATATTGCCAGAAATAGTCTCTTCAATCCATTTGTCAATTATCAAGTTTTCCTTTTTGCAAAACTTTATTATTTCAAAACGTTGATTTTCCACAGTTTGTTTGTCTGTACTAACCCTTATATACCCGTAGATCATAGCAGATTTAAGATGAAAATATTACAAAAATACACATTGAGCAGTTGTAAAACTACTCAATGTGTATTATAAGCGATCTTAAAATTAAACTGACCTTACATTTTAGTTTTTAAGATAGGAGGGGCCAGAGGAATAAATTTCTCTACATAATTTGCTTTTGTGTTACCAGATGTAGTAGTGTTGTCTTTCTTAACCTTGTCATTTGCAATAAATTCATCTATTGTAATTGATTCACCTGCCACAGTTTTTAATCTCTCAACTATCATCCATCTGCTTATTGTATTAAAATATAACCTGTTGTCCCACATGCAACTGATATCCTCACTTCTGTACATTCCATATTTATATAGGTATGCCCCAGTAAATACACTAACATGTTCATACCCGTTTTTGCCAATAAAATCTTTCCATGGAACTTTTGCTTTATCACCAATGTGTGAAACATTAAGAAAATATCCCCAAGAATGCCATGAATCCAGTTGGTCTTTTACATTTTGCGGTGGCATCTGATCATAATACTGATATTCATCAGCTAATCTTCCAAATCCATGCCCCCCATATTCATGGCAGAAAGTTTTTATAAAAGCATTTACATCATCTCCTTTTTGTCTGGTTGTAATATAAGCGGCACTTTGGCCGTTAGAATATATAGCGCATGTTCCAGCATATGCAGATGCGTTAATAAGTACACACACAGAAGTGTTCTGAATGTCTTTATTTGTCATCCCTTCAACTTTCATGGCATATGAGAAAACCTTATCGTCGTCACCGGAAATAGCAGTGCTGTTTCCCCCTGCCCATACAGAACTGAATGCTGTGTTTATCTTCTCATTGCTTCCCTCAATCTGTATTCCTCTGTCTTTAGAAATGGCAGCTACTTTATATACAGAGAAATATTCTCTATAAGTTTTGTACGGTTCAACAGAGAACAATCCTTCTATAGCATTCTCCACGTCAACATCAAACTTACCACCATGAGTGAGATCTTCTTGAATATATCCATCTGGAACTATTACCAATTTAACAGGATTGTCCTTTGTGCTCAATTGATATACAGATACTTCACCATCGTTGTATGCACTTGAATTTGATGTTGTGAATTCTATCTCATCAGAGATGGAAATTCCCCCACAAAGGTCGTCGGCGAGTATCTTAGCATAATATTTGGTTGAATAATCAAGGTTTTTCTCAAGTTTTGCTTCTCTTTCTGAATACGGACCATAAGACTGGAAATCCATCCCATCTTTAGATAGCATCAGATAGTAATTCAATGAATCTCCATCTGCATCGGAACCATTCCATTTAAAAGTTACATTAGTATAGATTCCGGTAGCTCCATTTTTAGGAGTTGTTATTATAGGTTTTGTGGGAGGCGTATTTGGCCCCGGAGCCTGTTCTATGTATAGAGTTTTATAAATGCCAAAAAATGAAAATTTTAAAGGAATCTTAGCCAAACGGTTATTTGGGTTTGCAGTTATTGAGGCTGTAATAGTGGCATTCCCATCACCTGAGGTCTTGGAAAGCTGTACTCTGGATGTTTCTTCAGAAGTCAATATTTCCCATTTTGTATTTGATATAACGTCAAAAGTTACATTTCCCCCCTCTGAGTTTACCTTTAAAATTTCTGGAGAAAATGTAAGTGTAACTGGAACTTGAGTAACTGTTAAAGAACTTCTTAAATTTTTGTCGGCCGACGAATATACAGACACAGAGGCTGTTCTGGATTCTCCAGTTATATTAGGTTGTGATGATATCTGTATTTGTGTATCTGAATTCCCACTTTTGGGTGTTATGGATAGCCATGCCCCGTCAGTTACTGAAACAGTCCATGGAACGTTTGCTGTAAGTTTTACAGTTTTTGTGCTTCCCGATGATTCCAATTCAATTTTAGAAGACTCAAAACAAAGTTCCTTTATAGGTTCTTTTGAGCAGGAAAACAATATAGTAACAGCAAATAGAAGGATAGAAGCCTTATTAAGCATTTTAAATGTCTTCATAATGTTGGCTTTGTATTTTAGTTATTAATAAAATCCACTAATTGGATTAAGCTATTGGGATTTTTCCAAGAGATCTTATTGGTTTTAAGATAACTTTTAAGTTCATCTTTTTTTTGGGGTGCAAGCATTTCTTCCAGGCGTTTTTTGTTTGCAGGATATACATACCCTTTAGTTACAATAAAAAACGATTTTTCAACAGATAGGGGAGTGCCGTTCTCTTTATCATTTTTCATTTGCATATGTGTTGTAGTAGCAGTTGGACCATTACCTTCAATAGAAGATAATTTTCTTATTGACATTGAGTTTGCAGATGCACCGTATGCTGCAGTACCACCGCTTGTTAAAGAAGCAATATTGGCTGTTGCCCATTCCCCAATAAAACCTTTGTCGTTTGAGGCAACTACCTTAAGCATTTTATTGTCTTTTATATAAAACTGGTCAGAGGAAATTTTTACTAATATTATTTTAGATGACTCAGCTTCTTTGATATTCTCTCCTTCGAGATAATGCAGTTTGCTTTTAAGTATATGAACATTAACTAAACATTCCTGTTGGGTGCCATTTGTAAAATAAATAGTACCAGAAGTAAAATTATTGTATAAGTAAGGCCAAGTAGTGGTTGCCTGCTGTGAATATATGTTTGAATTTAGAATAAATATCAATAATGTAAGTATGGTATACCTCATAGTTGTGTGGTTTGCAAGTTTGATATGTAAAAGGGCTGGCCTATTTATTGTGGCTCAGCCCTTAACGTTATAAACTGGTTATATGTTTTATTGTTTTACCATTGTAATACCTGGCAACAATACCTCCAGACTACCAGCTCCCGGAATATAAGTCCATACACCATAGTCTTTAACTACCAATGTTTTTCCCCCATCTTTTATTTCAACAATCCAATTTCCTTCTCCAGTACCATAGCCATTGAGATTGTTGTCAAGTCCAAGGAATTGAACAGGAGTTGTTCCTCCATATTTATACTCACTCTCTTGACCAAATGGAATAGTGATTGTACCTTTATCCATGTCAGCAACTCCATATTGAAGCATATCGCTGCCTGCCCAACCTGGAACACCAAAGAAATCGTCAATCCACACTTTAGACAAGTCTGATTTGTCTTTAGTGAATGTTACCGCGTACTGTGTAGGCCCACTGAAATAGCTTGTAGCTGTTGCTATGTATGTTCCCAAAATGGCAGATAAAGGGTGATCCAAATCAGAGATAGTTATATCGCAACTATTATCTGCTCCAATATTAACATCGGCAGAGCTGCCAAGTTGTATTGAGAATTTAAGGTCACCGGTAAATACACCAGGATTGTCAATTATTGAAACTACAATATTTTGAGTTCTGTTTTCTGCATTAAAACTTAAAGTTGGTGTTTCCAAAATATAGTTAACACCAGATTTTGCAGATCCATCAACAGCAACAATTGATACTGAGGCGTTAAGACCTTTGTTTGATGCAAGTGTTACAGGGATATTTATTGCACTTCCATTCTCATTTACAGAAATAGAAGATTTTCCTATGCCAACAAATGCGTCGGCATCATTGAATTGGGGTATATCATTGCTGCAACTAGCAAACATAATAGAGCTAATT
>CALCUQ010000162.1 GCA_937906795.1 uncultured Bacteroidales bacterium
AAAGGTTCAAAAATGGAGAATACCTCTATTATAGGCTCTGAAGAGAATCTTAAAACATTTAAACCAGAGTCTTTGGTAAATTTCTACAAGACATGGTACAGACCAGATATGCAGGCTATTATAGTTGTGGGAGATATTGATGTTGATAAAGTGGAGGGTAAGATTAAAGAGTTGTTTGGCCAGCTTCCTAAGGCAGAGAATCCTAAGCAAAAAGAGCCTATTGTTGTTCCAAACAATGTAGAGCCTATTGTAAGTATCTTCACCGACAAAGAATTGACCTCTTCTGCAGTTCAGATTTTCTTTAAAACTCCAGCCATCCCTAAACAATTCAAGGGAACAGGTATGGTATTCTTGAACGATTTGTTGGAGAGCCTTATTTCTAATATAATCAATGAAAGACTAAGCGATATTTCAAGAAAGCCTAATGCACCATTTATTTTTGCAAGTGCTGGTCATGGCGATTTGAGCTATGATTTGAGAGCATTTATGGGTAGTGTAGCGGCAAAAGATGGTGCTACTTTAGATGCATTCAAGGCCTTGATGATTGAGTTGGAGAGAGTGAAAAAATATGGCTTTACAGATGACGAATTCCAAAGAGCAAAAACCAATATCTTAAAGAGTTATGAAAGAGCAAAAGAGAATGCGGCCCTATCACATCTTGAAGGGAATGAGATTAGATATATTGTGGATGATGCATTTAAATTTGTCGCAGACAGTCGGCAGAGTTGGTTTATCCTTTGATTTCCCATTTTACAGAGGGAGTACCTTATTTGGATCCGTCATACAAATATGATGTGGCTCAACAGTATCTTAATATGATCCAACCAAAGATGCTTACTATGGCAGCAGCTCAGCTATATGGAGAAAACAATATGGTAATTGTACATATGTCTCCAGAGAAAGAGGGCTTGGCTACACCAACAAAAGAGCAGATTTTGGATGTATTGGTACAAGTGAAAGCGGCTGAAATCAAACCAATGGAATCTGCCGTTTCTAATGAGCCTCTAATGGATCCTTCATTACTAAAAGGTTCTGCAGTTGAGAGTGAAAAAGCCGGTAAGTTTGGTACAACAGTATGGATGTTGGCAAATGGTATTGAGGTTATTGTAAAACCTACAGATTACAAGAAAGATGAGGTGATGTTAAAGAGTGTTGCAAATGGTGGTAAATCAATTCTGCCTACAGAGGTATTGCCATCAATGGAGAGCAACTCATGGACAATATATTTGTCTAATGCAGGTTTAGGCAAGTTCTCACAATCACAATTGGAAAAGATGTTGACAGGTAAAACTGCAAGTGTTAGCCCTTATATTGGCAATTTGGAGCACGGTATGTCTGCATATTCATCTCCTAATGATCTTGAGACAATGTTCCAGCTGTTGTATATGTATTATACCCAACCACGTTTTGAGGCACAGGATTACCAGGTTGGAGTAAGTCAGATTAAAGCTGTTCTTCCTAACCTTATAAAAGATCCTGATTTTGTATATCAGTTGGAGTTGCAAAAAATGATATATGGAGATTCTCCTAGAAGACCAATAGTTTCTCAAGAGTGGGTTGAAAAGATTAATATTGAGGACATTAAGAAGGCTTATACAACTTTAATGGCAGATAATGCTGCTTTGAAAGTTTATATTACAGGTAATGTAAATCTGGAGACTCTAAAACCAATGGTAGAAAAATATATAGGTTCTTTACCTGTATTGTCAAAGAAAGGAACAGATTGGGTTGATGAGAATATTGAAACTCCAAAAGGAAAAGTAGAGAAGGAGATAAAAGTGCAGATGCAGACTCCTAAAACAACTGTGGGTATTATCTATAAAGGTAAGATGGAAAAAACTATGGAGAACGACATTAAGATGAGTCTTCTTAATGGTGTAATGGACCAATTGTATACAAAGACAATAAGAGAGGATGAGGGTGGTACATATGGCGTAGGAGTAATGGGTATTGTTTCTGGTGAGCCAAAAGCAGAGTTTACCCTTTTGATTCAATTTGATACAGATGTAGCTAAAGCTCAGA
>CALCUQ010000163.1 GCA_937906795.1 uncultured Bacteroidales bacterium
GGCTTGTCATTGTCTACAATATACTCACGTCTACCATAATCTCTTTCTCTTGGCAACATAACATTGGCACCAGCATTTTCCAACATTGGAACAAGGAATGGTACTACATAACTCTGAGTATACAAATCCTCTACTGTCTCAAAAATTCTGGCTCTTTGCCACTCCCATCTCTGAAGTGGCTGATCATAATACCAACCATGACTTTGCCACAAAGCAAGATGTTTCCCATCCAAACCATTTGTAATAGCATATGGCCTTGAGAGATTGGTCACAAGTCTTACAGGCTCAGCCTGGGATTTTTTACTTTTTTTGCTTTTTTTCTTTGCAGAGGCAAGGGATTGGTTATATTTTTCTGAATAGAATTCACTTGCAAGCTCTTCAATAGAAGAATTCGCAGAAATCAAGGTAACTTTTTTGCCTTTATATTGATCGGGAAGCAGTTCAGCTGCTATATTGTTCAAATCTTTAACAATATTGTCCCTAATAGCGTAATCAGCAACATATCTGTTAAAAAAGACATCAACAGAATTATCATTTACAATAACAGAATCTATTGTAATTGGAACTTTCATTGCTGCTTTTGGTAAAAGATAACTTTTGATTGAATCAGCCATAGGTTTGAAATCCATAGGTTTATGGATTGTTTGTGCAAAAAGGTCTGTATGAGACAATAAACAAAATGCACAAATAGCTAGAAAGTATTTCTTCAATGACATTGTTTTAAGGTTTTAATTTTGGCAAAAATATTAAAAATTACTCATATATTTGCTATATAAACTACTAATTATGGAAAAACTAAACGTTGCTAACTTACCTACCAAGATTGAAAAACTGGAAAAGTTTTCAAAAGAACTTAAAACAAACATCTACATTAAAAGAGATGACCAGACAGGTTCTGAATTTGCCGGAAATAAAATAAGAAAACTTGAGTATCTGGCTAAAGATGCTATTGAAAAAGGGTACAATATGCTTATTACATGCGGTGGAATACAATCAAACCACTGCCGTGCCACAGTAGCAATTGCAACCAAATTAGGAATGAAATCAGCTGTTTTGCTTAGAATATCATCTACTCCACCGGTAGCTGGAAACTACTTTATGGACAAATTGATGGGAGCAGATGTTAAATTCTGTACAAGAGAAGAGTACAGTACTTCTAGAGGAGAGATTATGGAGCAGATGGCTGCTGAGTATGCAAAACAAGGATACAAGGCTTATGTAATACCAGAGGGTGCTTCCAATGCTATTGGTACACTTGGTTATTATAACTGTATGCTCGAAATTCTTAAACAGGAAGAGGAGCTTGGAATCAAGTTTGATACCATTGCCGTTGCAACAGGTTCAGGTGGTACATACGCAGGTTTGTATCTTGCAAATGAAGTATACAACCTAGGCAAAAGAATAATTGGCTATGCTGTATGTGACGATGTTGAGTATTTTACCAATATTTCTCACAATATTGCAACTGAGGCTCTTGAGTACTTGCCAGAGCATAAAGGCAAAACATTAAAGAGAGAGAATATAGAAATTGATGACAAGTACGTTGGTATAGGATATGCACTTAACAGACCAGAGGAACTTGAATTCATAAAAAAACTTGCAAGAATGGAAGGTCTTATTCTTGATAACGTATATACCGGTAAAGCAATGTACGGCTT
>CALCUQ010000164.1 GCA_937906795.1 uncultured Bacteroidales bacterium
CGGCAGTTGGTAATTCCCAGCCATAACCTTTGAATATGGCACCTTCGCCCCATAATCCCTGTGGATATACAACAACTGCATCAGGCATATATTGATGTATTGCCATCCGCTTCATCGCACCCTCCATCGTGCCTTTACGTCCGTGAAATACAAAGACAAGAGGTCTCGGTGTGCTATCTTTGTCGGTCGAGCATACAACCAATGCCTGACGACGAACTCCATCAACTTCCAATTCGATGGTTTGCACAGCAGTTTGAGCCAAAATTATCTGGCAAAATGCAATCGACAGAGCGAGTAATAGCAACAACCTCTTCATTGTTAGATATGTGATTACAATATTATGATACGGCAATAAGCACCAATATCTGTGCGGCAAAAATTCTTAAAAACATTGTAAGCGGATAGACCGTGGCGTATGCCACAGCAGCACGATCTATCGATGATAGCGAGTTTGCGTATGCAAGTGCAGGTGGGTCTGTTGTACTACCTGCCATAAGACCCATTAGGGTAAAGTAGTTTAACTTACAAACCAATCTTCCTACTGTTGCTGTAATTAGAAGTGGAACCATTGTGATGATAACGCCATATAGAACCCACATATAACCACCGCCTGCAATGGTTTCAACAAAGCCCTCGCCTGCTCCAAGACCAACTGCCGCAAGGAATAAAGATATACCAACCTCTCTAAGCATCATATTTGCACTCTGGGTTGTATATGTAACAACTTTGAATTTGTATCCAAATTTACTTACAAGAATTGCAACTACAAGCGGACCACCTGCCAAACCAAGTTTGACTGCTTGTGGCATACCTGGGAATGTAAATGGAATTGAACCAAAGAATACACCAATTGCTATACCCAAGAAAATTGCAATAAGGTTAGGGTGTCTAAGTTCTACTGTTGAGTTACCTACTGCTTTTGCAAAACTTTGAACATCCTCCTCACCTCCTACTACAACAATGTTATCACCAACTTGCAATTCCAAATCTGCCGATGCAACCAAATCGATACCGGCACGGATAATTCTTGTAACGTTAACACCAAATACCGATCTTACTTTTAGTTGGCCAAGGGTCTTGCCATTGATATGGTTCTTTGTAATGATAAGGGTTTTGGTAACAAATTGCTCATCCATCTCGTTCCAGTCCTGTACAGACATCTGAATCTCCTCTCCAAAGAAAGCAATTACTGATGCTCTGTAAGCCTCGTCTGATATAATGTGCAACTTATCCTCTTTAGCAAGTTTTGTTGTACCGTTTGGCATCTCAATCTTGCCATCTTTTCTACATATTCTGCTTATTACAAAGTCTTTGTCCAAAAGGCTACGCAACTCAATAACACTCTTGCCTACAAGGGCATCATTGAATAATGCAACTGAGTATTTTGCAGTACTTTTACCACCCTGGTTGTCTTGCTCATGAGCTTTTGCGTTCTCGTGATCCAATTTGATACCAAAGATGAATCTTACAAGTACAATTGACATAATGATACATACCATTTTCTGAAAAAACTTCGTTTTGTAATTCGGCATAACCTAATGCAATTGATGGATCTGTTGCCCCGCCATTGGCATCAGCAAATGTCTGTTGTGCCGCACCCAAACCTGGAGTGTTGGTAACCGCTCCGTACAATACACCAATCATAGTTACAAGGCTGGTTCCAGTTACAAGGTGAATGATATAAGCTACCACACAACCCAGACAAACTATCATTGCAGCAAGTCCGTTTAGTGTTACACCACCTTTTTTGAACGAAGCAAAGAATCCCGGACCTACCTGCATACCAACTGAGTACACAAACAGAATAAGTCCAAACTCTTTTACAAAGTGTGCAAGTTCATGGTCAATAGTCATTCCAAAATGACTAAATGCGATACCCACAAACAGAATCCAGGTAATACCAAAAGAGATTCCGCCAATCTTTATTTTTCCAAGCAGAATACCAAATGCCACTACCAAGGCCAAAATCAACAGCGAGTGTGCTATTGTATTGCCAAAAAATAGGGTTTCAATCCAATTCATATTCTTCTATAATTCTTCTATAATTTCTAAAAAGCGTGCAAAAGTAGTAATTTTATCTTATTAAACCGCTTCTATATGCAACTAATAATTGTTTAAGGTCGTTTATTTGCAGTTGCAACTCCTCTCCAATATCTGTATCTCTCACCAGTTTTCTCTGGTCAAGGAATTCCACAACTTTTGTCTCCGATATAATATCTTTTCCTTGCTCTACTGCCTTTTGTCTGCTCTCAAACGGTTCGTGCTGTACCAGTTTCAATCCGTATGAGTTATAAATTAGGGTATAACCTGCAATTCCGGTCTCTGCCTGGTATGGTTTTGAGAAACCACCGTCAATTACAAGCAGTTTGCCTTCTGCTTTAATTGGTGACTCACCTTTACTTTGTTTTACAGGAATATGTCCGTTGATTATATGTCTTGGCTCACCTTTCACTTTAAACTCATCCAGAATCATTTCACATATCTCTTTCTTGTCTTTCAACACATTATACCAGCCTTTAACCTCTTTTTGAGCCTCTTTGTCGGTGAGATAATATCTCTCAAATGTTGCCATTTTGTCTTTATCAAACTGAGGAGATACCGGGCCGCACCACAAATACCAGATAAAGTCTTGTGCATATTGTTTTGCTGCCATTTTCTCATCCTCAAAGTATGCCTGACGCACAAGCTGGTCTACTTTGTCAAACAGAGCTTTTCCTGCATACTCTTTACCTTGTATCTTAAGGGCTCTAAATGTTCCATCCTCGTTTAGTGGTACTGATCCATGGTACAACAGATTTGAGTTGCGCACCAGATATGCAGCTCCATGAGAATAAAGCAATTGCATATGGCTTGCCAATCTCTTGCTGCTTACAAAACTGTGAGTCAATTTTGTAATGACCTCTTTTTCTTCTGGTGTTAGTGCGTATGGATTTTGAGGATCTACTGTCTGGAAATCGTCGTCTTTAAGGGTAAGTTCTCTTCCATCAAGTGTAATTGTACCTTTGCTGTAGTTGATTTTTTCAAGAAGTTTTCTCTCCTGCATCTGAAACTCCGGTCTTCTGTCTATAATCTGTCCCTCCAACTTGAACTGTATAATGGTTATTGCTTTATGCATTTGGGCAATAAGTCTTACCTGTCTTTGGTTAAGTTGCTCTCCATAAGTTGTTTTTGGTCTGAAAATGGTACAGTTGTCATCTCCATACGCCTCCATTGCAAAGGTTACAAGTGGCAACAGGTTAATACCGTATCCCTCCTCAAGAGTTTTAAGGTTTGCATATCTGAAACAGATTCTAAGTACATTTGCCACGCAGGCCTGGCTGCCTGCTGCTGCCCCCATCCATGCCAGATCGTGGTTACCCCACTGTATATCCCAATTGTGGTATGTACTAAGGGTATCAAGAATTATATGTGCTCCCGGGCCTCTGTCATAAATATCACCTACAATATGCAATGAGTCAATGGTAAGTCTCTTTATAAGGTTACATAATGCTAATAAAGCGGTCTGCCACACCTGTAGAGGTAATTGTCTCTATAATTGCAACTATGTAGTCATGTTTGTTGGCCTCTGCATTTTTAGCCTCATGCAACAACTCCTGAATAATATATTCGTACTCTTTTGGTAGAGATTTTCTTACTTTACTTCTGGTATATTTGGTAGAGACGTAAGAGCAGATTTGTACAAGTCTCATAAGTGTTACTCTGTACCACTCATTCAAATGTTTGCCTTGCTGTTGTCTTACTATTTTAAGCTTGTCCAACGGATAGTATATAAGGGTGCACAAATCCTGTTTCTCGTTTTGCATAAGGTTGTGCCCAAAAACCTCTTCAACTTTTCTTTTTATTACTCCCGACGCATTTCTCAACACATGGTCAAATGCCTCATGTTCTCCGTGTAAGTCTGTTACATAATGTTCTGTTCCTTTAGGAAGATTTAGAATTGCCTCTAAGTTAATGATTTCTGTACTGGCTGCCTGTATAGATGGGAAACTCTTTGCAAGCAGTTGAAGATATTTAAGATCTCGTTTCATAGCTAAAATTTTACCACTCTTACAAAGTTCGTTAAAAAAGAGAATAAACCAAAGAAAAAATAGATTGTTATTAGTATAAACACTTTAAATATTGTATTATGGAAACTTTCAAACTACCAAAATTACATTATAGCGCAAATGCATTGGAACCTTACATTTCTGAGAACACCATAAATTTCCACTATGGAAAACATTTGGCCGGCTACATAAACAATCTTAACAAGCTTGTTGCAGACACCCCGTTCCAGAAAATGGAACTGGAGGATATTGTAAAAAATTCAGAGGGAACTTTGTATAACAATGCAGCACAAACTTTTAACCACATTTTCTTTTTCAACTCCTTGTGTCCTAAGGGAGGTGGAGAGCCTAAAGGGGCTCTAAGGGAGGTTATTGTTGCCCAATGGGGGAGTTTCAATGCTTTTAAAGAAGCTTTTTCTGCGGCAGCAGTTTCTCTTTTTGGAAGCGGATGGGTATGGTTGTCGGCCGACAATAATGGAAAACTCCATATCCTGCAAACGTCCAATGCAGCATCTCCACTTGACAAATCCCACACTCCTTTGCTTACTCTGGATGTATGGGAACATGCTTACTATCTGGATTACCAGAATCTTAGAGCAAAATTTGTAGAGAATTTCTGGAATATTGTGGCATGGAAAACTGTTGAAAAAAGGTATCACCACATCAGATAACTTTTGAAAAGATATCTTTTTTGGCTTTAACTGTAAGATATACAGACCTTATAAGCAAATGCACCATATAACCTGTCCATAGGGCATGCAAACCTAATGGCGCTTTAAGCAAATAATAAGCTGCAAAAAATCCCACAACCGCCCATAGCATTGAATTTCTTATTGCTTTTGAGGCGGTTGCTCCTATGTATATTCCATCCCAGGTAAATGCAAGGCAACTTATAAATGGCATTACCAGAAGCCACGCAAGGTAGTTTTCTGCATTGCTCACAACAAGGGGATCCTGTGTCATAAAACTAACCATCTGTCTGCCTGCCACAAGATATATTAGAGTAGATACAATCCCTATTACAAAGCACCATCCAAAAATCACCTTTACCGCTCTTTGCAATGAAACAGAATCTTTTGCCCCAATAAATCTGCCGGTAAGTGCTTCACCTGCATAAGCAAAGCCATCTATAAAATACGAGTACAACATCATCAGTTTCATCATTATAGAACTCACTGCCAAAGCTACATCGCCGTATTTTGCAGCAAGTGATGTAAACCCGGCATATATAAAAAGGAAACTCAATGATCTTACAAACAGGTCTGCATTAAGGACAAAAAAGTTTTTCATCTCCTTAATTTTTATGCTCTCCCGCAATTTTGTCCCTTTAAAAACAGCACCGTATTTTATTGCTACAGATGCAATTGAAAGAATCATTCCACTATATTGTGCAATTACAGTTCCCACTGCTATTCCCGCAAAGCCCATTGGGGTATATAGGGCAAAGTAAATGCTTGCAACTATATTTGTAATGTTTATTGTAAGGTCTACAGACATTGGAATTACAGCATTCTGCATTCCAATAAAAAATCCTTTGAAAACATAGAGGCTTATTGTAGCCGGGGCTGCCCATATCCTTATAAAGAAGTATTCTGTAGCAAGTTTCTCAACTTCTGGTGTGCAGTCTATAAATACAAAGGCAACCTTTACAAAGATATATTGGATGGCAAGAACTATAACCGCAAGAAGTGCAGCGGTAAAGAGTCCTTGCACAAACACTCTCACAGCTTCTTTATAATCTCCTCTGCCATATGCCTGAGCAACCATTCCCCCTGTTCCAAGTCTAAGGAAAGCCATATTCCAGTACAGAAGGTCAAAAAGCATTGTGGCAATTGCAATTGCACCAATTACAGATGCATCACCCAATCTTCCGGCAATGGCAAGGTCTGCCATTCCTACAAGAGGAACGGTAATGTTGGCAAAAATGCTGGGTACTGCCAGTTTTAATACACTTCTGTTCATTTGAATTTATTGTTACCTGTATTTTCCATCTCCCTCTTCATCCAACATTCCCAAATAGGACTCGTATCTTTCTGGAGAAATGATCCCTTCTTCTACAGCCTGTTTTACTGCACAGCCAGGCTCGTGGGTATGGGTACATGGGGCAAACTTGCAGTTGTCTTCTACCCTTAGCATCTCCGGAAAATATCCGCTCAACTCCAGAGGGTTTACATCTACAAGACCAAAACCTCTTATACCTGGGGTGTCAATTACAAAACCTCCACTGCATATGGGGTGCATCTGATAAAATGTTGTTGTATGTTTTCCTTGCAGGTGGTAAGATGATATTTCTCCTACTTTAAGGTCCAATGAAGGATCAAGCTCTTTTATAAGAGAAGATTTTCCAACTCCACTCTGTCCGCTGAAAAGCACAACCTTGTCTTTGCACTTTTCCCTTATCTGGTCAATCCCCTGCCTGGTTATTGCAGAACACTCTATTATATCATATCCTACTGCAGTGTAAATCTCCTTGAACAATGAAAGTTTGTCGGCCGAGATTTCTGAATAAAGGTCTACCTTATTCAACAATATGGTAACCGGAACATTATATGCTTCACAGGTTACAAGAAACCTGTCTATAAATGGAAGCTTTACCTCTGGAAAATCTATTGTTGCCACAAGAAATACCATATCCAGATTGCTCGCAATTATATGTGACTGTCTGGAAAGGTTTGTAGATTTTCTTATTATGTAATTCTTTCTTGGAAGGATACTTTTTATTGTTGCAAGAGAATCTGCAGTTTGCTCATATTCAACTATATCCCCAACCGCTATAGGATTTGTGGAATTGAACCCTTTAAGCCTTAGTTTTCCTTTAATTACTGCGGGGAAAAGCTCCCAGTTGGGAAGTTTGGAAAGCTGATAATGGCTTCCTGTATGCTTGACTACTGTTGCTGTTTGTTTATTGTCCATAAATTTCCTTCTCTATGCCACAAAGGTACTTATTTTTGTTGTATCTTTGCCTAATCTCAAAAGTATAATGATTTAATATATTACAGATATGTTTGCTATTAGTGAGTTGAACAAATATATAGAGAATAGTCTTGTCAACCTTAATTTAAAGCAGGAGCCAAAAGAATTGTATGAGCCTATTGAGTATATGATTTCAATAGGAGGCAAAAGAATAAGGCCACTGCTTTGCCTTACTGTGTACAATCTCTTCTCCGACAGAATTGAGACCTCTATTCTTAACCCCTCTATAGCATTGGAAATTTTCCATGGATTTACCCTTATTCACGACGACATTATGGATAAGGCAGATCTTAGACGGGGACAACTTACAGTATACCAGAAATGGGACAGCAATGTTGCAATTCTTAGTGGCGACGTTATGAGCATAAAAGCATATGAGCTATTGGCTCAATGTCCAAAAGAGGTTCTTCCACAGGCTCTTGAGCTTTTTACAAGAACAGCTGCTCAAGTTTGCGAGGGACAACAGTACGACATGAATTTTGAGACAATCCCATATATTACAATGGAAGATTATCTTAAAATGATTGGCCTTAAAACCGCTGTACTTATTGCATGTTCTGCCAAAATGGGAGCATTGATTGCCGGTACCGATGAAAAAGTTGCACAAGCTCTTTATGATTGGGCATATACACTTGGTATTGCTTTCCAGATTCAGGATGATCTGTTTGACACTTACGGCCAAAGTAATGTTTTTGGCAAAAAGATAGGTGGAGACATCCTTAACAACAAGAAAACCTGGTTGCTGGTAGAATCTTTAAGAAAAGCCAACAGTGCACAGAAAGAGGATATCCAAAAGATTCTTGATATTCCGCTGGTAAATGCTGATGAGAAAATTTCAAGAATGAAACAGATGTACGATGAGCTTGGCATAAAAGAGGCTGCCCAAGCCTCTATAAACGAGTTGTACGTTCAGGCAATGGATAAATTGAAAGACCTTAATCTGTCACCAAACCAGATGGAACAAATTGAGGCCTTTTCAAACAGACTGGTAAAGAGGATAAAATAATTTTATTCCTCTTGTTCAAATAAATAGACTTTATCTGATCTTCTTAATCTATGGGGTACTGCAATTGAGCAGTACTCCCCTTTTTTTGCTTTGTCAACCGGATTCAAATCAACCCTGATCTCTTTTGGAGTAAGTTCTATCACCCCAGTAGAAGGTCCAATAATCAGATAATTTTTATCCAAATATATTTCCCCTGTCTCCACCAATATTTCTGCTACTCCAATATTGGAGAAATAATTTGTAACTTTTCCCACGTACACTTTCTTTTTGGTTGCCTTATTACCATATACATCACTCCACTCTCCCAATTTTGCTCCCTGGTAATATCCATCCCAGAAACCTCTGTTAAACACCTGGCTAACCTCTTCTTTAAGAGATGCTGCCAACTCCGGTGTATATTTTCCTGCCACAACTGCATCTGCCGCTGTTCTGTATGCATGTGCCACTT
>CALCUQ010000165.1 GCA_937906795.1 uncultured Bacteroidales bacterium
CTACTGAAACCAGCACCACCCTTTATACTCCCGTTTCTAGCGGACAGGAGCTTCAGGATGCCATCAACAACGGCGACGGCAATATCGTTCTCGACGGAGATATCGACCTCAACAACGGTAGCATCGTTATCCCCTAATCAATTACTTAAAATCTTTCCGAAAGCAAAACAGGAAAAAGATAAAAACAAAAAACAAATATTTTATGTAATAAATTTACCATAAAGAGTGAAAAGTCTCCCATAAGGACAGTTTGAAAAAGTGCTATAAGAACTGCACAAATCAAAAACGAAAACTTTACTTTATTGTCGGCCCATTTCAGGTTCTTGAACTTGAACGAGAACATTGGTATTTCACATACAAGGAGGTAGCACAGTACAAGTGCGAGCATTGGTACAATGTATGAGTAGGCTGTAAGGAAGCCGGCAAGCTGCGGGTAGGTTTGGGCAGCGTAGATGAGTGAGCCGCAGATGAGGGCACATGATGGGGTTGCAAGTCCATTGAAGTTTTCGCTCTGGCGGGTGTCTATATTGAATTTTGCAAGCCTCAGGCCGCTGAACACGGCAATGAGCAATGGAAGGTAGATGAGGAATCCGGATTCTGCCTGGAATCTGTAGAGTATCATTGCAGGGGCAACACCAAAGGTAACCATATCTGCAAGCGAATCCAGCTCTTTACCCATAGGGGAGTAGGCTTTGAGGGCGCGGGCGGCAAGGCCGTCGCAGAAGTCAAATACAGCACCTGCTATGATGAACAGGAATGCGCATTTGAAGTTGCCGTTGAGTGCGTAAACCGTTGCAAAACAGCCGCTCAATAGATTCAGTGAAGTTATGGTGTTGGGGATGTGTCTTGTGATGCCCATATTGCTCTGTTTTCTTATTGTGATTTTTAATTTAAGGGTGGCCCTTGTGAGGACCACCCTTTTAATTATTCATCGGGAAGCAAATTATTTGATGCCCAATTTTGCTTTGATTGCTTTGGGCGTACTGTTATTTATGAAAAACTCTAAAGGCGAACCATTATTTAAATTCACAGAATGCGCAGGCAAAGGTATGGCATGGGAACCATTCTATCTGGCAGCATTTATCGTTCCGTTCGCTACTTATATGACAGGCGGTACCACAGGTATCCCACAGACGATTACTTCTCTGATGGGCCCTGTGATGGGATTATCTCCAGTTGTATTCCTGCTTGCATTGTTCCTGGTTGTATGTATTGTAACAAACTTTGCACAGAATACAGTAGTAGTAATCATGTTCCTGCCATTATTTATGGCATATGGTAAAGCAACAGGGTTTGCAATGGACGGG
>CALCUQ010000166.1 GCA_937906795.1 uncultured Bacteroidales bacterium
TTTGTTGCCGAGTATCTAAACGATTGAAACGGTTGTACATATTGATGCTGTTACCATTGTGTCTGATTATTGCATGTTCTTAACAAGATGTTTGTTGATTTGCTTAACAAAAGATGGCCCATTATATATAAATCCAGAATATACCTGAACCAGAGATGCTCCTGCCTCAAGCATTTGTTGAGCTTGCTGAGGGGACATAATTCCTCCAACTGCTATAATAGGTAAGTGTCCATCTGTTTTTTTGTGAATATATTTAACTCTTTCAAGACTTTTTTCAAATAGAGGAGCACCACTAAGACCTCCATTTCCAATAGCATCTATTTCTTCTTTTGAAGATAACAGTCCCTCTCTGCTTCGAGTTGTATTTGTGGCAATAACGCCATCCAAACCAGATACAAGAACAAGATCTATAATCTCATCAAGTTGTTCATTTGGGATGTCTGGTGACAACTTAAGCAATATTGGTCTATAGTCGTCAAAATATCTTCTTAGGGTAAGCAGTCTGTCTATAATTTCAGATAAAGAGCTGATATCTTGTAGCTTGCATAAGTCTTTAACATTAGGACAAGACACATTCAACACAAAATAATCAACAAAATCATATAGAATTGCAAAAGACTTTTCATAATCTTTGGGAGCGTCCTCATTTGTTACACCTGTGTTTTTGCTTATATTTCCACCTATGACACAATTAGGCTGGTGCTTTTTAATATATTCAACAGCATATTTTACACCATTATTGTTGATACCCATCCTATTTATGATAGCCTTGTCTTTAGGTAGTCTGAAACATCTTGGTTTAGGGTTACCATCCTGCTCTTTTGGTGTTAATGAGCCAATTTCAATAAATCCGAATCCAAAATTTGCCAAATTGTTGTATGAATCACCATTTTTATCAAATCCGGCAGCCAAACCTACAGGATTTTTAAATTTTATACCAAATACCTCTCTTTCAAGTTTTGGATTCTGATAGTTGAACAAAGCCCTTTGCAAAGCACCTGCAAATGGTACATAGCTCAATACTTTAAGCAACTTGATTGTAATGTCATGTATCTGTTCAGGCTGAAACAAAAACAGGATAGGTCTAATAAATTTATACATTATATATAATAGGTGTTATATGTTAGAATATATCTGATTTTTTACATCTAACAAATGTACGGAAAATTTATCTTATTCTTGGGAATAATTCTTCAAAACTGCCATCACTATAAAATATAATAACCCTTTTTACGCGCTTTTTTTGCCTATCATTATCAATATTGCTCCCGTTTGTGCAATTCTCATTGGGTTGTTGAGTGCCATTTTGGGTGTTATTGTGCTTATTATCAGTGTTTTGTGTCTGAATTTCGTTGTTCTGTAATATTGGGATTTCAGAATAAAACAGATCTTCCTGCTCAAAATTGGCAAAACCTTGCACTTCATCCTGTCTAAAATATGAGTTTTCTGAATTTTGATTCAAAGTTTGGTTTTGACCTTGGGCAAAATTTTCAGAAGGCCCGGACACTAGAGTAGAGGGGGGCGTCTGTTCAAAATCTTTGTATGGTTTTCCTTTTCCAGTTATAAGCCATTCCGAATTTATCCTTGGATATTTAATGAGTATTCTTCTGATAAAATCAAAGCTTGGTTTGTTTCTTCCCGACAAAATATGGGAAAGTCCGGAGCGTTGCACTCCAATTATATCTGCCAATCTCGCAGGAGTGAGGTTTTCAAGGTCTAAAAATTGTTGTAAACGGGTATTCATATTTGTAAAACTAATATGATACAAATGTAAGCAATTTTTGAGTAACATTTGTAAAAAGTTTACAAAGGGTATTTGTTTACAAGTGTTTACTGAAAATGTGATGCAGGGGGATATGTTTTAGGTTTTGACAAATTAGGTCATACTTAAATCTATAAAGTATATAAGGTGGGATAAAGTGCTGATAAATAGAGGTGTGCAGATTATAAATATTTGAATAATCTTGAAAATGGGTAAAAATGTGCTAAAAATGCGTATTTTACTTATAGTTGCTATTTATATAAAATAATGTAAATAACTGATAATTAGTAATATATAAATTGGGAAATTTTCACTATAAAAAACCGTTATAGGTACGTATTTACAAATCTGTAGAGGTTGTATGTGTATTTATTTAAATTGTCTACTTGTAAACATTGATGCTTACAAAAGACAATTACAAATGTTAACAAAAATTCAAATTTCAACTATTTTTACTTGTAGGTACATTTATATACCTTTGCAGAAAATAATTGATTGTGGAGCCTAAAATTCGTATACAAGATTATAACTATAATTTGCCCGATGAAAGGATTGCCCGATATCCGTTGGAGTATCGTGACCTTTCCAAATTGTTGGTTTTTGACAATGGTGTTGTGAACCATACTGTATTTAAAAATATATCTGAATATTTGCCATCGGATTCTCTGATGATATTCAATAATACCAAAGTAGTTCCTGCCAGACTTTTTTTTAGAAAAGAAACAGGTGCTGTTATTGAGATATTCTGTTTGGAGCCTCACTCCCCTAATGACTATGCTCTTTCTTTTGCCTGTACGGAGTATTGTAGCTGGAATGTTGTTATAGGTAATGCCAAACGATGGAAAGGAGGTGATGTCTATTTTATGTGTGATGATACTCATAAAGAGGCCCAGAAGCTCAATCTGAGGGCTCAATTAGAGTTTAAAGGGGATAACAATGGTTCTGTTGTGAAATTTAAATGGGATGGAAATTACTCGTTTTCAGAAGTTTTAGATATTTGTGGACGTATCCCTATTCCTCCTTATTTAAAAAGGGATACAGAGGCTTTGGATTATGAAAGATATCAAACTTTATATGCTAAAATAAAAGGTTCTGTAGCGGCCCCTACCGCAGGTTTGCATTTTACACATGAGGTTTTTAAAGATATAGATTCAAAGAATATTGAAAGGGAGAATGTATGTCTGCATGTTGGTGCAGGTACATTTGTTCCTGTTAAAAGTGAATATATCAGCGATCATATAATGCATACCGAGCCAATAGAGGTTACGCGAGATTTGCTCGTAAAAATTTTGGACGCAGCACATAAACAACGCAATATTATTGCAGTTGGAACTACTTCAACAAGAAGTTTGGAATCTTTGTATTATGCTGGTGTACATTGTATTGAGCAAGGTTATCCAGCGGATGTCCAGCAATGGGAACCTTATTCAAGGGAGTGTGAATATTCTCTTGTAGAGTCTTTGGATGCTTTAATTGGTTATATGGATTCCAAATCTTTAGACAAGCTGGTAATAAGAACAGGTATTATTATTGTCCCATCATATAAATTTAAGGTAGTTGATATACTTG
>CALCUQ010000167.1 GCA_937906795.1 uncultured Bacteroidales bacterium
TAATAACATAATCATAATTAGAATTATAAAAATTATCTTCTTCTTTGGTTATATCTATAATATAATCACTGAGGCTCTTGCCTGTTCTCAATTTAAAGAATCTGCTGAAAGCAACAGGAGACATACCTACCATTTGGGCTAACACAGGAAGCCTAATATCTGACTTGTAATTTTCATTGATATATGTCTGGACACGTTGTACCCTTTTACTGTCTGAATAGGTCTCAATCTTTGCAAAAGATGAACTGGACAATATTTTAGCATCCTCACATTCGGCCAAATCGTGCAATATAGACATAAATGTAAGAACTGCCTGGAATCCGTCCTTCTGAGCCGACAAAGTATCCAGTCTTGAATATATCTTAAGTATAGCCGACATAGGGAATGACAAACCCCTCTGGGCTTTGTTTATCATTTCCCTTATAGAATCAAACTGACTTTTGTTTGTAAAGTTACTGTTGAACAGATCCTCTGAGAACTGAATGGTAATTTCTCTAACTCTCTCACTTTTGCAATCGTGCTGCTCCCATACATGCTCCAGATTTTTACTTGCTATCAAGACAAGATCATAATCACCCATTATCTCTACTGAATCTCCAACAATTCTTCTTACTCCTGCTGCATGCTCAGTAAAGTTGAGCTCTACCTCCTGATGACTATGTATCGGGTAAGTAAACTCACTCTTGCTTCTGTCGGCGATATAGAAAAAGTCTCTATCGGAGAGTGGAGTAATCTCTCTTATAACCTTTGATTTAGAATGTGACACAGACATTATGATATAATTTTAACAAAGCAAATGTAGAAAAAAAACTCTATCACTCTATCAAAAAAATATCAAAGATTAAACTTCTATAATACTATTGTATCAAAAACAGATGTTTCAATCAACTCTGGAGATATTTGCTGCACCATTTTCTTTACCAGCTCAATATTTGTGCCTGTTGTTACAAAAGTGTTAGTTCCCTTACCCTTTGCATTTATTTTTTCAAGAGACATTATTTCAGCAACCCTTTTTGCAATTGCCGGAGCAGGATTTACAATTTCCATCTTATCACCAACAATATCTCTAATTACATCAGAAAGAAAAGGGTAATGTGTACATCCCAATACTATATGGTCAGCCCCCTTCTCAATCATAGGGGTAAGATATTTTCTCAACAATTCATACGCCTGATTCGAATGGGACAAATCATTTTCAACCAACTCAACCAATCCCTCTCCTACTTGCTCCAAAACCTCTACATTTGAAGCAAATTTACTGGAGGTTTTAAGGTATAGCTCCCCCTTGAATGTCCCTTTGGTTGCCAGAACGCCAACAACACCACTTTTAGAATGAATTGCAGCCGGCTTTATTGCAGGCTCCATTCCAACAAAACTGATAGAATAATTAGACCTAAGGTACTCAATAGCAGCTGCAGTGGCAGTATTACACGCCACAACTATAATTTCTGCACCTTTAGAAATAAGATAGTCTGTAATGGAAACAGCCCTAGAGATCACTTCTTCCCTAGGGCGTGGTCCATACGGGCAATACCCGTTATCAGATACATATATATATTTTTGATTAGGAAGTTCTCTATATATTTCTTTAAAAACAGAAAGACCTCCTACTCCAGAATCAAAAATTCCAATCATACATCTTTATTTATGATGTACAAATGTAATAAATAATTCTATTTGTTCATTACCATAATAGGCTCTCCTAACGGAATAAACTTCTCAACATAATTAGCTTTTGTATTGTTGCTTGAAGATGTATTGTCAGTTTTCTGAACATCCTTTGCTATAAAGCCTTCCAAAGTTATCTGTTCGCCTGCAATAGATAAAATTCTATCTACAATCATATATCTGCTCTGAGAATTATAGTAAAGTCTGTTATCCCACATACAACTTACATACTCAGACCTCCATACTCCATACTGATATGTATAAGCACCCTGGAACCATCCAACATGAGAATAACCGTCAATTCCAAAGAACTTACTCCAAGGAGCTGAATCCTTATCATTTGTTGCATATACATTCTTGAACCAACCATAACCTTGCCATGCCTCAAGATTTGCCTTTGCATCTGTAGTGATAGTGCCCTCGTATTGATATTCATCGGCCAATCTTCCAAAGCCATGACCACCATACTCGTGCAATACAATCTTTGGAATATCTACACCACTCTGATGATTTTTAAGAGCAGGACACATAGCAACACTCTTGCTGCCAATATTATCTATTGCTGTATAACAAGTACCGGCATAATAATTCTCATTGAGCATCATACATACAGGAGAATTGTTCAGGTCTGCTTCTGTAAATCCCGGGATTTTCTGAACCTGTGCCCATACTTTCTCTACAGCACATTCAACAGCAGTTGTTCCTCCTCCCGATATAACTGTCTTATAGAATGTATCTCTCTTCTTATTCTCCGACTTAATGGTTATACCCGATTCTTTTGAGTACGCAGCCAACTTGTAAACAGTAAAATACTCTCTATATGATTTATATGGCTCTATTGAGAACAATCCTTCAATAGCCTCATTAAGATCACTGTCAAATTTTCCACCATACACAAAATCACTTGCTGTATATCCGTCTCCGGTAAATACCAACCTTACAGGTTTACTCTTTGAACTCTCCATATACACTGTATAACCACCATCTGCATACGCAGTTGACTTGCCTGTAGTAAAGGATATTATATCAGATTCTGTTGTACCACCTTCATAACCGTCTGTTGCAGCAACTTTCAGGTAATATTTGGTATTTTCGCCAAGTGTATGGCCATAATTTATAAAGTTGCAATAATTGTTCTTCTCAACATTTATCTTTTTCCAGGACGCCTGGTCTGTAGAATAATATACTATATAATTAACCTGATCATCTACATCCGGATCTGTACATTTGCTCCATTTTACTTGTGGTGCAGTAGCAACATCAGTTGCTCCATTTGCCGGAGCCTCAATAACTGGTTTTGCAGGAGCATTATTAGGTGCCCCCTGTTGCTTTACAATAAAAGAAGAAAATCCACTTGAACCGGCATATTTCCCCATAACAACAGCATCTCTAACACTTTTTATTGCATTTGCCTGAGCTGTTATTGTAATAGTTGAATTACCGCTACCTTGCATTGGTGAAACTGTAAGCCAGTTTGGTATGCCTGTATCTATAATCCAATCTGTATTACATGTAATTTGTGCCGTAGCACTGGAACCTTGTTCATATCCTAACTCTATAACATCAGGGGTGATTCTAAACACCAGTGATTTCTGAGTTAGAGAAATTGTTGCAGTAGCACTACCAGCCATAAAATTAATGTCACACACTCTGTCTTTTCCTGTATTATTAGGTTTTGCAGAAATTGACATTACTGTTGCACCGGCTTTACCACTTAACGGAGAAACAACAAATCCAGAAGTGCTGCTACTTAATGTGGCTGTCCATGGGACATTTGAGTTAATGGATAAAGATAAAGGAGTACTGTTATTAGGAACCTCAACAGCACTGATACCCACGCCCTCATTTGTAATTGAAATTGAATCAGGCTCAGATTTTGAGCAAGAAAACAATGCTACAAATAAGCAGGACAACAATAAGAATTTAACAGTTGATTTCATATAAATAATTATTAATATTCAATATAAAGGCCACCCATATAATCTACAGCAGAACGTTTTGAAGAGCCTATATTCATAATTACCTTACCATTTGTAAATATTCTCAGACTAACATCATAAAGTTCACTATCATAATCACTTTTGAATTTAAAATTAAGTCTGTAATACTTCTTCTTCTCATTAAATTCGCCTTCAACATCTAC
>CALCUQ010000168.1 GCA_937906795.1 uncultured Bacteroidales bacterium
GTCCCCCAATGCTGATAACCTTATTACAAGTATGTGTCTCTTTCTGCTGGCCATTATTGCTGCTGTTTGGCATATAGGACAGGATTGAGGGCAGGGTCGTTGTACATCTTCATCTGTTTGTACACCTTCATATATTTGTTGCCCGCTTCGATATCTGCCAAGAGCTGGTCTATTGCTGAAGAAAGGTCTTTCCTCTGCTCAAGAAGTACATCCAGTTTCTTCTGGCACTCAGCCTTATGCTCAGGATTGGCATCTTCCCTGTTTGCCTCAATTGACATATGGTATATTTTCAAGGCAAGAATTGACAATCTGTCAATGGCCCAAGCCGGACTCTCGGTGTTTATTGTGGCATCACCCTTAACTGCAACATCCTTGTATTTGTCAAGCATGTAGCTGTCAATCAATTCAACGAGGTCTGTCCTGTCCTGATTTGACTTGTCAATCCTTCTTTTGATTTTAAGAGCCTCAACCGGCTCGATCTCAGGGTTGCGGATTATATCCTCAAGATGCCATTGGACAGTATCGATCCAATTTTTCAAATATAGATAAAACTCAATGGTTCTTAGTTCATATGGGTTTTTGATAGGAGCATCAACATCATCAACAAGATGATAATTTTCAATGCATTTGTCAAAAATCTGATTGCTTAGTTGGCTGAAATTCATATTTGTATAGTTTATTTGTTTCTGTTAATGAGATAATCTGCATAGGTAACAAGCTGCTCTTTCTGTGCTGCGTTCAGATCCATCTGTGCGACAATGCCCAAAGCCTTTTCGTGGTATCCGGCAATGGCCTCTTCTGCGGCCTGCTTGATGCCGGCCTCAATATAGAGTTGCTGCATGCCTTCAATCTTTTGCGCCACATCTTCTTCGGTCATAGCCATCAGTTGGTTAAGTCTCTCTTTTTGGAGACCGCTTGTGCGGCGGAAAGTCTCAACGAGCAGCCATGTCTTCTTGTTGTTGATGATGTCTCCGCCAATGTTTTTGCCAAAGATGCTGCTCTGCCCGAATGTGTCAAAGTAGTCATCCTGTATCTGGAACGCTATTCCAAGTGTATATGCAAAGTCATACAGGGCATTGGCTGTTTTGGCATCGGCTCCAGCAATGATGGCACCCATCTTTGCAGAGCATGCTATCAGAACTGCTGTCTTGAGCCCGATCATTGAGATGTAGTCCTCCATTGTTATGAACGGCAAGTGCTCAAAATTCATGTCATACTGTTGACCCTCACAGACTTGTGCTGCAGTCTTTGTGAAGAGTGCAACAGCCTCAGGCAGCCTCTCTGCAGGGCATGAGGCAAGAAGATCGTATGACATTATTGACATTACATCTCCCGACAATATGGCAATATTGTTGTTCCACTTTTTGTGTACGGTAGGTTGTCCTCTGCGGATGTCGGCCTTGTCCATAATGTCGTCATGTATAAGTGTGAATCCGTGGAAGACCTCTAGTGCCATTGCCGGATAGAGGATGGATTTTTCAATTCTGTCGGAGAAGAGATTGTAGGTCATAAGACATGTTACAGGCCTCAACCTTTTTCCTCCAATGGAAATCATATATCCCAAAGGATTGTACAAATCAGAGGGTTCCCTGTTGAAGTCCAGAGAAGAGAGCCCTTTGGTAACAATATCTTTTAGCTCTTGAATGGTATACATTACTGGTAAATTTGCTAATATTTGTATTACAAAGGTAATGTTTTTTGTACAATTTTGTATATTCGCACCTATGGATAAAATCAAAACTGATACTGCTTTTGTAGTAAAACATACAGGGAGCCACTATCTGCTCT
>CALCUQ010000169.1 GCA_937906795.1 uncultured Bacteroidales bacterium
GCTTTATTTCCATAGACTTAAAAATCCAATTTGTTAAATCTTAAAAATTTGAGTAAAACGTATTTTTCTAAAATAAGAAAAACATTTATAAATATAAGAAGAATTATCTAAAATAGAACAACCTGTTCTCATTAGAAGTATAGCTTTGTCCATATTAACAATCACAAAATTTTATATGATATGAACAATCAACAACAAAACTGGTTTAATCTCAGAAATTTGCTTTCATTGCTGAAAGAATACAAAAAAGACTTGTTTATTATAGCTTTATGCTCTATTGCTGTATATCTTATAACAACAATAATTGTAGAGTGGGATAATATTTCATCTGCATTTGCAAGCGGATGGAATAGTGTAGAATAAATTATTGCTATATTAGAGGTCAAATAATGAGACTCACATGAAAGTTCTACACATATTAGGAAGCCTTAACATTGGAGGGGCAGAGAATTTGATTGCAAATTTGTTGGAATGTGCTGTAATGAACAACAGTTCCAATGAATACAGCATTGTATATATGCACCCCTCCAACACTAATAGAGTAGAACTTTTTAACAAATATGCAAAAGTTACACTTATTGAATGTGACAAAGGAATTGTCAAAACATTGGGGTTCATAAAAAAACTTAGAAAATATATTAAGGCAAATGGAATAGAAATTATTCATTGCCATAATAATATTGATGCATATTGGGCATATTTGGCCTCTATTGGTACAGAAGTTAAAAAAGTTGTATTAACAATTCATGGGTTTAATCTTGACTTTGATTTTTTAGGCAGAAAAATCAAAGTCCTGCCACAAGCAGATGAATTAATTTGCAAAAGAATTGTAAAAACCTATGTAAGCAAAGCAACAGTAAAGTTTTATAAAGAACACTACAACAACAAGACTCTCAGTGGAGATGTAATATATAATGGTGTAAGCTTCTATCCTAAAAATTTGTCCGAAGATTATATATTGAACAAAAGTGAATATATAAAGAACCATCCTTTAAAAGATCTCAATTGGTTGAAAGGAGGCAAACCTGTATTTGGAATGATTGGGAATTTCAACACCCCTGTAAGGTTGCAGATTCTCATATGCAAAGCCATTGACAACCTAAAGAAAAGACACAAAGGAGAGTTACCTTTTAAATTTATCTTTATAGGGAACAACAGTAATCCTGTATTATTCAATAAATGTGTAGACTTCTGCAAAGAAAATGACACAATTGACAAGGATATATTCTTTTTGGGTGCCTTGGATAACGCTAAAGAGCTGCTTCCTCTTTTAAGCGGATATGTATATTGTTCAACAGGCGATTCATTTGGATTATCCACAATAGAAGCTATTGGGGCCGGGCTCCCTACAATATGTTCAGACATAGAGACATTCAAAGAGGTACTTGACAATGGCAAATACGCATATCTTGTCAACAATACAATAAAGGAGATTGCAGACGCCATTGATATGCTTTGCAACAATATCATAAACAAGAAAGAGCCACTTTTAGATGGTGTTCTAAATATGGCTCCTTTTATTGTAAGGGATGTATATTCAATGAAAAGATGTCTTGCATCTTATGAGTCCAAATACAGAGAGTAATCTTTGACTATCTCTTTCTTCTGCTTTTTTGCCTGTTTGAAGAAGATTTGTCGGGAGAAGGATTTTCTACTTTAATGATTTCTGAAAAAAGTTTTTTGCCTCTGTAAGTTGTTCCGTTTGTCTGCTCAACTATATAATCTGCTGCAGATGTGGCAACCTCTACATAGGAATCTGACCTTCTGATTTCAATCATTCCAATCCCTTTCTTCCCTATACCCAAAGAACACATCATTCTTATTATGTGCCGGGTTGTAACGCTATGTTTGCTACCAACAGAGAGTTTGACCCACCTGTATCCTTTTTCACTCTTTTTAGGAACATATTCTCCACTATCCTTACTCTCCTTTTTCTCCTTTATATTAAGATCTGGAGCCTGTTTGTAATAGTCGAGAAATCTGTTGAATTCTATTGAAAGGAATTTCTGGATTATCTCCCCTCTGCTGAAACCGCTCAATTTCTCGTTTATAAGTGGAAGATACTCATTTATTTCTTCTCTTACTTCTACAGCATCAATCTGCTCAATTAGCGAGACCAGTTGTTTTGAGCATACCTGATATCCGGTTGGCAAAACCCCTTTTGTAAATGTCTTGTTTATAATTTTCTCTATCTTGCCAATTTTTCCCTGCTCTTTGGTATTTATAATGACAACAGAGATACCTGTTTTATCTGCCCTTCCAGTTCTTCCACTCCTGTGTGTATATTGCTCAACCTCGTCGGGAAGATTATAATTTATTACATGAGAAAGGTTGTTTACATCTATTCCTCTTGCAGCAACATCTGTGGCAACAAGGAGTTTCAATGTTTTGCTCTTAAAACGCATCATAACCTGATCTCTTTGAGCCTGAGACAAATCTCCATGCAAAGCATCTGCGTCATATCCATCTTTTATTAATGCACTGGAGATTTCTGCTGTCTGTGTTCTGGTTCTGCAGAAAATAATCCCGTATATTTCCGGGTAAAAATCCACAACTCTTTTAAGGGCAGCATATCTGTCTTTTTCATGTACCACATAATAAAAATGCTTTACATTATCTGAACCGCTGTTCCTCTCTCCCACAGTTACAATCTGGGCCTGCTTCATATACTCTTTTGCTATTTTCTCAACCTCAACCGGCAACGTTGCAGAAAACAGCAATACCCTTTTTTCCTTAGGTGTAAGTTCCAGTATTGCATCAAGTTCTTCCTTAAAACCCATATTGAGCATTTCATCAGCCTCAT
>CALCUQ010000170.1 GCA_937906795.1 uncultured Bacteroidales bacterium
CTGCTCGGGTCAATTGCAAGAACTGCAAGTTTATGTCCTTTTCCGGTTATGTAGCTGCCGAATGCCTCTATAAATGTGCTCTTGCCTGCTCCTGGTACACCGGTAATTCCAATACGCATAGATCTTTTCTGTGAAGAGATAAGCTGGCACTGTGCAATGATTTTCTGTGCAATCTCCCTGTGGGCAGGAAGGTAGCTTTCAACCAAAGTGATGGCCTGGCTGAGTATTGTGGTATTGCCCTCAGTGATGCCTTTCATATACTCCTCAACACTCAATAAAGCCGGTTTTTTCTTGAAGAATCTCTTTATGTATGGGTTTATGATGGGTTTTTCCTCAACACCTTCATTTACAACAAGGGCTGTATCGGGGTTCTGCTGGCACTTTGGCGGCCAATCTTCGGTAGTGGCCCCGTTGTTGTTATAATCCAAATTATAATTGATCTCCTTATTTTCCATAGCAATTTAAACTCTACTGAACTGCAAAGTTATAAAAATAAAGCAAAGAAATAATTTTTTAACGTAAAATATTATTACCTTTGCAAATAATTTTAATAGAATAATAATGACATTTGAGCAAATAGGTCTTTGTCCCGAATTGTTAAAAGGTGTAAAGGATTTGGGGTTTGAAACAGCAATGCCGGTACAAGAACAAGTTATTCCTACCTTGTTAGAAAAGGATTGTAATCTTATTGCACTTGCACAAACCGGAACAGGAAAAACAGCCGCTTTTGGTTTACCTTTGATTGAAAAACTTAACTATAAAAACAATAACACTGAGGCTCTGATAATTTGTCCTACAAGAGAACTTTGTATTCAAATAACTAACGATTGTAAAAAATACGCTAAATACATTCCTTCTTGCACTGTAGTTGCTACTTATGGAGGTGCAAGCATTGAACTGCAGATTAGGGAACTGAAAAAAGGAGCAAAAATTATTGTTGCAACCCCGGGGAGAATAAATGATTTGATTGACAGAGGTAAAGTTGATATTTCTACAATAAGATACCTTGTTTTAGATGAAGCAGATGAGATGTTAAACATGGGATTCAAAGAAGATTTGGACTCTATCTTAGAACAC
>CALCUQ010000171.1 GCA_937906795.1 uncultured Bacteroidales bacterium
GTTACGGATGCCCAGGGCAATTATACCCTCAATGCAAGTGATGAGGCCGATTTTGTGTTCATTGTAACACCGTCGGGATATATGCCTGAGTGTGACCAGAGTACTCCAAAGTTTTACAGGAGCCTCAAAGGGGATGATTTTGATTTCCAGCTGTTCAGATTCGGTGTCCCTGGCGGCACTTACAGGATGCTGGCTGCTGCAGATCCGCAGCCTAGGGGTGACAATGCCTTTGCCCGCTTGAGGAATGAGGCGTTTGTGGAATTGAGGAATATGGGAGAATATTGTCGGGAGAAAAATATTCCTGTATTCAGTGTGTTCCTTGGGGATATATTGTATGACAATCTGGATATGCTTCCATATATGAAGGGGCTGATGGAGCAGATAAAGATGCCGGTATGGCCTGTTATAGGCAATCACGACCATAACAAAAATGTGCCTGAGGATGAGCATGGCTCTGATTTGTACAGTGAGTATTTTGGACCTGCAGATTATGCCTTCAATGCGGGTAGGGATTATTATATTGTGCTGGACAATATCATCTACAGCGGTGTGAACAAATATAAGGAGGGGTTGAACAGCAGACAGATGGAGTGGATTAAGGGTTATCTGAAGTTTGTGCCCAAAGGTTCCAATATTTTTGTGGCGATGCATGCACCGGTTTATTTTTACCAGTGGAAAGGGTACAAGATGGCTATGATTGATGAACTGGAGGAGGCTATGAAGGATTATAAGGTTACTGTAATTACCGGGCACAGCCATATGCAGTACAATCATGAGATAAACAGGAATATGAGGGAGTATAACATTGCTTCCATTGGCGGAGCGTGGTGGTTGTGGGATATTGAGTTTAACAGGGATGGTACTCCAAGCGGTTACCAGGTGTTTGATTCAAACCACAAGGGGATTACAAATTTCTGGAAGACTACAGGCAGACCGGATGATTACCAGTTCAGGGTGTATCCTATGGGCACTATGGAGGGACATTTGAATGACTTGTGTGTGAAGGTGTGGAACTGGGACAACCGCTGGAAGGTTGAGTGGTATGAGGATGGTAAATATATGGGTGCAATGAAGCAGTTCAGTGCCAAGGATCCTGATTATTTCAATGCGTTGCAGCTGGGTTATATCCTGGAGGGAAAGAAAGGTGGTGCATCTGCCATTGAAAACGGGTATTTCTATTTTTCTGCAACCCCTTCTGCAGGAGCCTCAAGCATTAAGATTGTGGTTACAGATGCATATGACAGGGTTTATTCAGAAGAGGTGGTTTTGTAGGGCCTGTACCCTTTTTGCAGTTTAAGGAATTAGTGCTATCTTTGGTTAAACACAAAATTCATACACTATGTTTGCAAAAGAGATTTATATTAGCAGGCGTGAGCGCCTGATGCAGAAAATAGATAACGGCCTTATCCTTTTGTTGGGAAACAGCGAGGCCTCCAGCAACTATCCTGCAAATACCTACAAGTTCAGACAGGACAGTTCTTTCCTTTATTTCTTTGGCCTCAACGAGCCTGATCTTGCGGCAGTGCTGGATCCGCAGAGCGGGGACCAGATCCTGTTTGGCAATAATGTGGATATGGATGATATCATCTGGATGGGTCCGCAGCCTACAATTGCGGAGAAGGGCGCCCAGATAGGCATTTCTCATACAGAGCCTTTTGCAGCCCTTGCAGATTGCCTTAAAA
>CALCUQ010000172.1 GCA_937906795.1 uncultured Bacteroidales bacterium
CACATGTAAAAGACGAGGATTCTCTTTATCTAATTCATGTGTTACCAACAATTCAAATTCATATGGATAAATTTTTCTTGTATTATCATTAGGGATTAACTTATGGGTTACATGGTTTTCATCTGCTTCTACAAATTCAAACTCCATATCTCTGGCAAAACCATGCTGGGTCTTCATTTCGTATTCTTTATCATTAATACGATAAGTACCACCTACAACTTTTCCTACAAACGGAAAAAGAATGGGCGCATGGCGGTTCCAAACCTCCGGATTTGCATCATGAAGACGTTCTAAACCACTTTCCTTATCAATTACGCTGCTCAGTTCTGCTCCTGCATCTGCTACTGCTACTTTTAAAAATTCATTTTCCATCACATGCATTGCCATGATTTTTCCCTCTCATTCTTTATTTTCTTTCTGCAAGGAATTTCTCTATTGTAACCCCTTTGGGAAGGAATTGTGCGGCATTGCCTTTATGTATGAGAATATCCCTTACAACTGTTGACGATATGAAGGAATACTCCTGGCAGGCCGGTATGAATACAGTTGAAACATCGGGAGCCATCTTCTTGTTGGCCTGGGCAATCACACTCTCCATCTCAAAATCTGTGGTGGTGCGGAGTCCCCTTATGATGTTGTTCACACCCAACTGGTGGCAGAGGTCTATGGTAAGGCCGCTGTATGTGCAAACCTCCACATTCTCCATATTGGCAGTAGCCTGCCTTATGATTTCAACCCTGGTGTCCGGAGTGAAGAATCCTGTCTTGGAACTGTTGTATCCAACGGCAATTATAACTTTGTCAAATAATTGGAGTGCAGACTCCAGCACATCAAAATGCCCTACTGTAAAAGGATCAAAAGATCCTGGAAAAACTGCTGTTCGCATCTGGTATCACTTTTTTACAAAAGTAGTCAATTTTCCAATGCCTGTGGTGCAATTTTTTTAAGGAGGGCAATAATGTTGCCGGTGCTGTCTTTCAGTATCATCTGCTCCTTGTCCATTTCAAATGAATCTGTATTGTTTATCACCTCCATCCAGGCGTTCTCAAACTGCATCTGTGGGCACATCATACGTGTTGTACCTACCTGCCCGAATTTAAGTGAATTTCCTGTGGCCTCATATTCACCAAAGAACCTGTTGCAGCCGGTATCGCCTGCAATCTTTGAATCTTTCAGGAATGCCAGTGTGGCATTGTGGTCTTGCGGAGGCTCTACAGCATTCCCCTCTGTGTAGATGTACTCCAGTTCCCAATTGCTCTCTACAGGTATTTCAGAATTGCTTGTACACATAGAAAATAAAAATG
>CALCUQ010000173.1 GCA_937906795.1 uncultured Bacteroidales bacterium
CCTTAACCTTAACCTGACAGCCAAGTCTCCAGTTGTTGAGAATCTGTTTTCTGTTGAAGAAACCTACCTCAGTTGGAAGGATTGTTCCGCCACCCTCAAGGACTCTACATTTGCACTGTCCGCAGCTGCCTTTTCCACCACAAGCAGACGGAAGGAAGATCTTCTCATTTCCAAGTGTAGAAAGCAATGATGCACCAGGTGCCACCTCAAGAACTTTTGAACCATTGTTAATATCAATCTTTACTGTACCGCTAGGGGTAAGTTTAGCCTTTGCAAATAGCAATAGACCCACAAGAATTACGGTTACCACCAAAAAGGCTACTACTGAAATTATAATAATCTGAGTCATATCTTATACCTTTTTTAGTGATTATAGTTGAATACCCATAAATCCCATGAATGCAATACCCATAAGACCTACAATAATAAATGTTATACCTAAGCCTCTTAAAGGTGCAGGGACATTTGAGTAAGCCAATTTTTCTCTGATTGCTGCAAGTGAAACAATAGCAAGGAACCAGCCAATACCGGAACCCAAGCCAAAAGTAGTGGCCTCTGCCAATGATTCATAACCTCTTTGTTGCATAAATAGTGAACCACCCATAATGGCACAGTTTACAGCAATTAGAGGTAGGAAGATACCAAGTTGAGAGTACAATGCGGGTGCAAATTTCTCTACAATCATCTCAACAAGTTGCACAAATGCGGCAATTACAGCAATAAAAACAATAAAACTTAGGAAACTCAAATCAATATTAGCATATTCTTCACCAAGCCAAGAAAGTGCTCCGGCTTTAAGAACATACTCTTCCAACAAATAGTTAAGAGGAAGGGTAATTCCAAGTACAAAGATTACCGCAGCTCCCAAACCAGTTGCTGTCTTTACGTTTTTAGATACTGCCAAGAATGAACACATTCCCAAGAAATAGGCAAATATCATATTGTCCACAAAAATGGACTTTACAAACAAACTTATTAAATCTTGCATAGTAGAATGTGTTTATTATTTTTTACTATCTTCTTTTTGAATACTTCTCTGAATCCAGATAAAGCATCCTACAATAATCAAAGCCATTGGAGGCATAATGAACAAACCGTTGTTAAGGTACCATCCTCCTTGGGACATATACCAGCTTTCAGGTATAATTTGTACTCCAAACAAGCAGCCAGAGCCAAACAACTCTCTAATGAATGCTATGGCAATAAGAATAAGGCCGTATCCTGCACCATTTGCAATACCGTCTATAAATGATGGTACTGGTTTGTTTCCAAGTGCAAATGCCTCAATTCTACCCATAATAATACAGTTTGTAATAATAAGACCAACATATACAGACAACTGTTTGCTTACATCATATGCATAAGCTTTAAGAATCTGGTCTACTAAAATTACAAGTAAAGAAACAATCACCAATTGCACAATAATACGGATTCTGTTAGGAATAGTATTTCTTAGCAATGAAGCGATAAGGCTAGCAAATCCTGTTACTGCAGTAACAGATATAGCCATCACACACGCTGGCTCCAACTTAACAGTTACTGCCAGCGCAGAACAGATACCTAATACCAAAACGGTAACAGGGTTGTTCTTAAAGATTGGGTTTATAATAAGATTCTTATCCATTACTGTAACATTTATTTGTTTTCTACATTTTCTGCATTTTCAACAACCTCGCCTTCAAGAGGCATTGGAGTTGCTGCAAGTGCTTGAAGAGATTTGATATATGGCAAATATGCCTCTAGCCACATACGTAAAGAAGCATCAAGTGCTTTACTGGTAATTGTACCACCAGAAATGGCGTCAATCTCATTTGTACTGCCCTCTTTGGCACCACCTTTTACAATAGCTACTGATGTGAACTCTCCATTTGCAAAAATCTCTTTTCCTGTAAATTGAGATGAGAATGCAACAGATGCAATCTCTGCACCCAAACCAGGTGTTTCACCTGAGTGGTCAAATTTTACACCTGCAATTGTACTCAAATCAGTTTTAAGAGATACCCATCCCCAGATTGGTCCCCATAGACCAGCTCCATATGCTGAGAAAATGTATGCTTGTGATCCGTCGGGAAGATCTGCAATAAATACAGGTAATCTCAATTCTGCTTTAGCAGCTTGCAAAGCTTCTGGAGATAGTGCCTCCATTGCTTTGATTTTTGCAGTTTGCTCAGATGTGCTGATATTGAATGCTTCGCTTTTTGCAATATCGGAGGTTGCTGTATTGATAATATTGCCGTTACCGTCTACAACAACAGCCTGTTTGATTACTTGTGCGAAATCTGCATCAGCACCAAGGCCAACACTTGCAAGAAGATATTGCTGTTTCTCTTTACTTATGTTCTCATTCTGTTTGTCCTTAAGACTTAAAGAGACAAAAGCAAGTACAGCAGCAACTACAACAACCATTACGATTGAGTAGATGATAGTATATGAATTTTTATTTGTATCCATCTTTGTTGCTTATTTTGTTACTGATCTTTTGATTCTCTTTTTAATGTTGCCCTCTACAACATAGTAGTCAATAAGAGGTGCGAATGTGTTCATAAGAAGGATTGCAAGCATCATTCCCTCTGGGTATCCAGGGTTGAATAAACGGATGATTACAGCAAGTGCTCCAACAAGGAATCCGTATATCCATTTGCCTGTTTCTGTTTGAGCAGATGTTACAGGATCTGTAGCCATAAATACTGCACCAAAAGCAAAACCACCAAGTACAAGATGATAGTATGCAGGAACAGCTCCAAATGTGCCCGGATCTGCAAAACCATTAACAAGGTAGCCAACTGCTAATGCTCCAGCAACGCATGATACCATAATCTTCCAGCTTGCAACACCTGTCCATATTAGTAGAACAGCACCTAGCAGGATAGCTATTGTAGATGTTTCACCAATTGAGCCAGGCATATTACCAATGAACATTTGCATAAAGCTTAGAGGTTCTCCTGTTGTTGTTGTAAAGTCAAAAGCTCCGTTTGCTGCCTGTCCAAGAGGTGTGGCACCTGAGAAGCCATCAACAACTTGCATAGCTTTTTCTTTTGCAGAGTTCAAACCTGCAACCCAAATGGTATCACCTGAAATTTGAGAAGGGTAAGCAAAGAATACAAAAGCTCTTGCTATTAATGCAGGGTTCCAGATATTCATACCTGTTCCACCAAATACCTCTTTACCAACGATTACTGCAAATGCAACAGCAAGTGCAAGAATCCATAGAGGAACATCAACAGGCATAATAAGAGGAATGATCATACCAGATACAAGATAACCCTCATTAACCTCGTGGCCACGTAATTGAGCAGAAATAAACTCAATACCAAGACCAACAACGTAAGAAACAATAATAAGAGGAAGAACTTTCAATAGACCAAACCATATTTTAGCCCAGAAAGACATATCCAATCCAAATGCAATTGAATGTTGGTCACCAACATTCCATATACCAAAAGCCAATGCAGGCATTAGTGCACACACTACTACCGACATAACTCTTTTTAGGTCTACACAATCTCTAATGTGAGCTCCAGATTTTGTTACTGTATTAGGAACAAAAAGGAAAGTTTCAAAGGCATCAAAAGTAGAGTGCAGAAAACCTAATTTACCACCTTTGCTAAAGGTTGGTTTTATTTTTTCAACTAAATTCAATATTGATTTCATACTACTCTAAATTAAGCCATTTCTTTTATCATAATGTTTATACCCTTGGAAATGATCTCCTGAATATCCACTTTAGATGGACATACATACTCACAAAGGGCAAAATCTTCTTCTATAACCTCATAAATGCCAAGTTGCTCCATTTTGTCAATGTCTTCTGCAAGGATAGCTTTTAGAAGATATACAGGGTAGATGTCCATTGGAAGCACTTTGCCGTATACGTCAGATACAACAAATGCTCTTACACCACCATTGGTATTGGTGTCAACTTTATATTTCTTCTTAGGAGTAAGCCATGAGAAATATGATTTGGAGAAACTGAACTTGCCAAATCTTACAGGCTTAGCCCAACCGAACATTTCATAGTAGTTGCCTTCAGAGATAACTGATACCATATTGCTGAAGAAATCCAATGAACCGTCAAGACCAACATTGTTGCCTGTCAAAACATTGCCGCTTATGTAACGGCATCCTGTAGGCTGATCAAAAATCTCAACCTCTTTCTCTTTGAACAGGAATTTAAGGTCTTTAATTTGAGTACCAGGAAGACAAGTTACATAACAAGGATTCTCAACTCTGTTGCCTGCAACCGCAATTGTACGGGTAAGATCGTAAATTCCCTGTTTGAACAATTTGCCGATAGCAACCATAAACTGAGGGTCGATTGTCCATACAATCTCGCCTTTGTTTATAGGGCTTATGTGGTTAATCTGTACACCTACGTTTCCAGCAGGATGAGCACCGCTAAAGCCATAAAGCTTAATGTTTTTAAGTTTGCTTAATGGTGATACAGAACTTGTTTTTCCATTAACACCCACATATACACCGCCTTTGGTAAGTTTGTTGAGCACGTCAACTGCAATCTGAAGGTTTGTAGCCTCATCCTCGAGGTCTTCTCTGAGGGCATACTCAGGACTTGCTGCCAGAGGAGCTGTCGAGAATGCTGAAACAAAGATAGCTTTAGGCTCATCTTTTGGATTTGCAACAATACCGTAAGGTCTTTGTTTAATGGCAGCCCATAGTCCGCTGTCCAATAAAACTTGTTTAACCTCTTGGGCAGTAGCTTTTGATATCTCCGGAGTATTGAACTTTATATACTCGGTAGTTTTGTCTGCTTTAACGCGAACCTCTAGCAGTTTGCGTTTTTCGCCTCTAATTACAGCCTCAACAGTTCCGCTTACTGGAGATGCAAAGCCAATCTCAGGACGGTACTTATCAATAAATAAAATAGAACCAGCCTTAACTGTATCACCTTCTCTGGCAACAAGCTTTGGAGTAAGGTTTTTAAAGTTGGTTGGTTTTACTGATATTACCTCTGATATGATTGTCTTTTCAATCTTAAGCTCTGCTTCCCCTTTTATAGGAATGTTCAGACCCTTTTTCAATTGAATATGTTGTATCATTATTTCAGAAATTTTGGCAAATATACATAAGATATTGTAATAAAATAAGTATTTTGACCTTTGTTTTTTGCTTTTTTGAGGTGTAGATTTGCATTATTATGGAACAGGAAAATCAGTTAATTTTTGAGGGGTTGAATTCTGCTCAATATCAGGCTGTTAAGAATATTGACGGCCCGCAGCTCATTATTGCCGGCGCAGGCAGTGGAAAAACTAAAGTCTTGACTTGCAGAATAGCAAATATTTTGGATAACGGGTATCTGGCAGAGCAGATTCTGGCTCTTACATTTACCAACAAGGCATCCAAGGAGATGAAAGAGAGAATAGCACAACTTATTGGATACAATAAATCTAAAAGGTTGGTAATGGGTACTTTCCACTCTGTGTTTGCAAGATTTTTAAGAGAAGAATCACAATTGTTGGGATATCCCAGCACTTTTACCATATACGATACAACTGATCAGAGAAGCGTTATCAAAGCTTGTATAAAGGAGTTAAAACTTGATGACAAGATTTATAAGCCAAACGAAATTGCAGGTAGAATTTCTATGGCAAAAAACAACCTTGTTACTGCAAAATCGTATGCAAACAACAATACGTTGCTGCAAAATGATGCTGCAGCCAAGAAACCGCACATTCATCATGTATACACTTTGTACGATAAAAAGTGCAAGGATGCGGGTGCAATGGACTTTGATGATATTCTTTTGAATACAAATATCCTGTTCAGAGATTTCCCAGATGCACTTGAGAGAATAAGCAGCAGATTCAAGTTCATAATGGTAGACGAGTACCAGGATACCAACTTTTCGCAATATATAATTGTAAAGAAACTGGCACAAAAACACAGGAATATTTCTGTTGTGGGAGATGATGCGCAAAGCATATACAGCTTCAGGGGGGCAAGGATAGAGAATATACTTAATTTTAGAAAAGATTATCCAGATGCCAAAGAGTATAGGCTGGAACAGAATTACCGCTCTACCCAAACAATTGTAAATGCAGCGAATTCATTAATTTCAAAGAATAAAAGACAGCTAAAGAAGAAATGTTTTTCCCAAAAGGATTTGGGAGAACAGATAGAACTCATAAGCGGATACACAGAACAGGAAGAGGCATTTAATGTAACCAATTCCATCCTTTCACAAATCAGACATAATGGGGCAGCATATAGCGACTTTGCCATTTTGTACAGGACAAATGCCCAGAGCCGTGTGCTGGAGGAGGCCCTTCGCAGAAGAAATGTCCCTTACAAAATATATGCAGGCCGCTCTTTCTATGACAGGGCAGAGGTTAAGGATTTCCTTGCCTATTTGAGGTTTATATCAAATCCAAAAGACAATGAGGCATTCAAGAGAATTATAAATTTTCCAGCCAGAGGTATAGGCGAAACAACAATAACAAGGCTTAAGGAGCTCGCCGACAAGCTTAATCTCTCTTTTGTTGATACAATAAGACAGGGAGATTTTACTCAGACAGAAATCAAAGAGGCAACTGTGCAGAAGATAAAGCAATTTGTTGATGCAATAGAATCAATAAGAGAGAAAATGCATGTTACAGATGCCTATACACTTGCTTTGGAAGTGGACAACAAGTTTGGGATCCTAAACACAATGAAACTTGACACTTCTATTGAGGGGCAGGGACGAGTGGAGAATGTGGAGGAGTTATTCAATTCAATTAAGGAGTTTGTAGATGACGGAGAGGCAGAATATGCAAAGATGGCAGAAGATGAAAATGATTGTTTGATTGTAACATTGGATCTATATCTTGAAAATGTATCGCTTTTAAGTGACCTGGATGGAAATGACAAGGAGGAGGATCTTAACAAGGTTACACTTATGACAGTACACTCATCAAAGGGTCTGGAGTTTCCGTATGTTTATATTGTGGGTTGTGAGGAGAATCTTTTCCCATCTGGAGGAATAGGGGTAGTTGTAACAGAAGATGATATAGAAGAAGAGAGAAGATTGTTCTATGTGGCGGTAACAAGAGCTCAGAAAACTGTAAAATTGTCATTTGCTTCATCCAGAATAAAATGGGGAAGCCATGTGAGCAATAAACCAAGCAGATTTATTAAAGAGATAGATAAAGAGTATATCAAGAATCCTTTGGTTGACTTTGAAGAGCAGATAAGAACTTTTAGCCCTGGTGTAACTAAAGCATCACCTGTAACAAGACCAACAAGTACACTAAGAAATGCACCAACAAGTACACTAAGAAGCAGACCGGTTTCAAATCCAAACTTTACAGCTGATTCTCCAAATAAGATAGAGGCAGGTCAAACAATTGAACATGAGAAATTTGGTTTAGGATATGTGGTTTCTGTAGAAGGAGACTTTACCAACAAGAAGGCAATTGTAGACTTTAAGGTAGGGGGAAGAAAAACTCTTTTGTTAAAATTTGCCAAGGTGAAAATTGTTAAATAAGAATAAAATCTGGCACAGATATTGCAATATTTTACTATGAAGTTTTTCATAGTTTAAGTTTAGGTTAAGTAGCGAGGCCGTCCTATTTGTTTAGGAATGGTCTCGTGAACTTTTTATACCTTTTGTTTTTTTGTCATCACCATCTTGTCATAACCCTGTACTTTTGTTTTGTATTAACATTAAAAAGTGGAGTCAGTTATGAGGAGATTTAATTTTATTCCTTTGATCTTAGGAATTTTACTGGTGGCATCGTGTGATTTATTGCAAAACAGCAAAAAGCCAACAGGACAGATCAGTTTCAGTTTCTCTCAAAATCCTGAGTTGTTTTTGAGCGAAAGTACATTTATAAAAAGCAATCCTTCTTATGGAGATACCAACAGTTATATCCTTACAATAACCTCTGAAGAGGGGGATCAGCTCTATAGCGGCAGTTATGGCAAAAAACCTTCTACTTTTATTGTAGATGCGGGATCGTATGACATATCTGTATATTCGAGAAAACCCCAGGGACCAATGTTCAATACTCCTATATGGGGTGATTCTTTAACCGTGGTAATAAACACAGATGAGCAGGTAAAGGTAAAGTTCAACTGTACCCAAATAAATACAGGTATAAGATTAGGATTTACAGATGATTTTAAAGCAAGATTTCCCGGAAACGGAGTTGGTATCTTGCAAGACAACAAAAAACTTGAGTATTCTTATAATGAGGAGAGATTTGCTTATGTAATGCCTAATTTCTTTGCAATTACCTATTCTGACACTAAAAAAGATACCATTCTTCTTCACAAAAAGTTTGAAGGGGGGCAGATGATAACAATGAATCTTAATTACAATAAGGCACCTGCATCCTCTTCAAACTTTTCCATTACAGTAGATACTACAAGAATTTGGATTACAGATGAGTATAATGTAGGAGCCTCTATTCCCGACGGATGTTATACCATTGAGCAGGCCAAGGAGTATATAGGATCAGATGAAGTAATTCCTGTATTTGGGTATATTTTTGGAGGAGATGTAACATCCACATCTTTTAGAATAGCTCCACCTTTTACTACGAAATCAAGCATTGTCATTGCCCCAAACATGATGGTTACAAACAGAAACCAATGCTTTGTAGTTGAGTTGCCTTCTGGGAAAATAAGAGAAGGGCTTAACCTTGTGGAAAAGCCCTATATCTTGGGAAGAGCGGTTGTTGTAACCGGCAAAATAGTAGAATCTTATTATGGTTACCCTGGTATAAAGGGAACAAAGAGCTACATGTTGTTATGATCTCTTCTTTAATTTTGCAAAGTAGAATATTGTAGCACAAGCTATAGCCACAACGGCACCGCCTATTATTCCAATATGAGGTGCCAGATCCAGACCACCTTGTTTGTTTGGTGCAACAAGCAGATAACATACACTTACGTATGTAATGAAGATTGCCGGTAAAGACATAATAAGGTGGTTTTTCTTAACAGATGTCAGATATACTGCGCAAGCCCATAGAGTTGTTGCAGCAAGCAACTGATTGGTAATTCCTACATAAGTCCATAGAACAGAAAAGTCTATAGTACAGCTTAAAAATGCTATAATGAAAATTGGAATACAGATAATAATCCTGTTTCTGATTTTTTTCTGAGAGAAGTTTATTATATCTGCAAGGATAAGTCTCAAACTTCTGAATGCAGTATCACCAGTTGTAATTGGACATACCACTATACCTAATATTGCAATTACAGCACCTGCTTTTCCAAGCCATGAATTGCATATCTGGTTTACAATAATTGCAGGAGTTTTTCCTCCATCAGCAGCAATGTTCAACCCTTCCGGCCCTCCAAAATAAGCCATGGCAGCTGTAGCCCATATACAGGCAACAACACCCTCCGCTATCATTGCTCCATAAAAAATAGGTCTTCCATATTTCTCATTGCTCATACAACGGGCCATTAAAGGGGATTGGGTAGCATGGAATCCGCTTATAGCGCCACATGAAATTACAATGAACAGCATAGGGAACAACATGTTCTCTGCAGGATTTGATTTAAAGTTGCGGAAATTTTCAATTGTAAGTTCTGGAATTGTAATGTCGCCGCTAAAGCCTTTAATAAGCAGTGCACCACCAATTGCAACAGCCATAAAAAGAAGAACAGCTCCCAGATATGGATAAACATTTCCAATAATCTTGTCAATAGGAAGCAAAGTGGCAATTATGTAATATAAGAAGATTACAATAAGCCATATTTTTATATCAAGGCCTGTTATGCTTTGCAATAGACCTGCAGGGCCACTTATGAACGATGTACCAACAGCAAACAAAAGTACAATAATCACAACTGTAAGCAAAATGGTGAAATTTTTGCCAAGGTAATGTTTTATAATGTCGTTTAGGCTTGCCCCGTTGTGTCTAAGTGACAACATACCGGATATATAATCGTGTGTTGCACCCATAAATACGCAGCCAAGGACAATCCAAAGGTATGCAAGTGGTCCGTATGCTGCACCCATAATTGCTCCAAAGATAGGGCCCAGACCGGCAATATTAAGGAATTGGATAATGAATATTCTCCATGGTTTTATTACTTGATAATCTACACCGTCTGCCATTGTGATGGCTGGAGTTTCCCTTTTGGGATCAGCACCAAAATATTTGTCTAAAAATTTACCGTATGTAAAATAACCTGCTATAAGTACGGTAATGGAAATAAGGAACGTAATCATTTTTGTAATGTTTTAATGTGCAAATTTATCTAAATATTGTTCTAAATTTGCAAAAAAATATGTAAAAACAGTTGCATGAAAAGGATAATAATCTTTGGAGCCTCGTCGGGAATAGGAGAGGCACTGGCCAAGAAATATGCTGGGGAAGGAAATAAGGTTTTTGCGTGTGCAAGGCGTATGGATAAGCTGGAGCAGTTGCGTAATATGTTTCCCGACAATATATTAACTGGTAGTGTGGACACTTCTTTGCCGTGGGAAGAGGAGGGGACTCAGTATGGTGAGAGTGTAAGAGGAGAGTTTAATTTAATGGTGGAGAAATTGGGGGGAGTTGACCTTGTAATTTATTGTTCTGGAGTTGGAAAACAGAACAGAAATTTGGATAGGGAAATTGAATGCAGTACAATTAATGTAAATGTAAAAGGGTTTACAGCGGTTGTTGCATCTGTGGTTGAATATGCCAGAAAATGTTCGCACAATGTCCAATTTGCAACAATTGCTTCTGTGGCTTCTGTAAGAGGTATCAGTATAAGTGCGTCTTATAGTGCAACCAAAATGTACCAGGTAAGGTATATGGAATCTATGAGGCAGTTGGCTGCAATTGAGAAACTTAACATGAACTTTACTTCTATTTTGCCGGGATTTATAGCAACGGACTTTATAAAAGACAGAAGCTATCCCCTTACAATGCCATTGGAACATGCTGTAAAGCGTATAAAAAAAGCAATAGACAAAAAGAAGAATTATAAGATAGTGGACTGGAAGTGGAACATTGTGGTAGGTCTGTGGAAACTTATTCCAAACTGGTTGTGGTACAGGTTGCCAATACAATAATAAATTTTATAATTTTGGAGAGATTTAATAATATTTGCCTTTATGGATTTTAGACTCAGGGTATTTTTGTCAGTTGCACAATACTTGAATTTTACTGCAGCAGCAAAGCAGTTGCATATATCACAGCCTGCGGTAACAAAGCATATTCAGGAGCTGGAGGCAACATATGGGGCAGAATTGTTCAAGAGGCAGAACGGTAAAATCCAATTGACATTTAAGGGGGAGATATTTAGGGAGTATGCCTTTGAAATTGTCAAAAAGTATGATGAGCTTTGGGCTAATATGCAAATGGCTTCTATGGATTTTGAGGGAGAAATAAGGTTGGGTGTATCTGCGGGTTTAATGGAATCCCATCTTTATTCTTTGTTGAGCAAAATATATGAAAAATTCCCCTGTGCGTCTGTAATTGTTGTGATAAAAGAGCAACATTTGCTTTGTGAGGCTTTAAGGAAAAAGGAAATAGATGTGGCTATGATGCATTGTAGTGATAATTTGCAAGGCTTTATCTTTGAAAAATTTACGGGAGGTGATGCAGGTTTTGTTGTAATGGAGGGGTGTATGAATAAAAAAATTGAAACATTTGTTGAATTCTCAAAGTTGTGGTATTCCAATAGATATGAATAATACATTAAAGGGGGTAATTTGTGCAACAGTTGCAGCTATGAGCTATGGGACAATTCCCTTAGGTGCCCTTTTCCTATATAAAGATGGTATAAATACAGATACTATTCTGTTTTTCAGGTATGCAATAGCACTTGTTATTCTAAGTGTCATTATTTTGCTAAAGAAGGAGAAATTTGGTGTTTCTCTTAAAGAGTTTGTTACAGTTATGCTTCTGGGGGCTTTTTTTATGGCTTCATCCATAACTCTTTTTATCAGTTACAAATATATGGATGCAGGTGTAGCTTCAACTCTTTTGTTTGTGTACCCTATAATGGTGGCTGTAATAATGACTCTGTTCTTTAAAGAGAAACTTACATTTAAAACTGTTTTATCCATTATTCTGGCGGGTGCTGGTATCTTATTGTTGTATAAAGGGGAAGATGGGGTAGTTTTAAGTACTGCAGGAGTTCTCCTTGTGTTGGTTTCAGCTCTTACCTATGCCCTTTATATGGTAGGAGTGAATCGTACCAAAATAAAACTATCGTCATTGAAAATGACATTTTATGTTTCAATAGCGTGTCTTGTATGGATTGTGCTCCATTCATTTACGGGTGAGCAGAATAATATACAAATGCTTACTGAACTTTCGCAGTGGGGATGGATTCTCTTCCTTGCAGTGGTGCCAACGGTATTGTCTCTGATGTGCCTTACAGTTGCACTAAGGTGTATAGGTTCAACTCCAGTTGCAATTATGGGGGCAATGGAACCGCTAACCGCAGTAGTGATAGGGGTAATGGTTTTTAATGAGGCATTTACATTAAAGCTGGCGATTGGAATAATTCTTATATTATTGGCTGTAATATTTATTCTTCTAAAGAAGTAGTAAAAAAGTAGAATATATGAACAACTTGAGTTTTTTTTTATTTCTTTTGTAGACTAAACAAGTGTAATTGTGAAAATATTAGTTACAGGAGCGGCCGGTTTTATTGGACATCATTTGTGTCTGAGATTGCTAGATGCAGGATATGATGTTGTTGGTCTGGACATTATCAACAGTTATTATGCTGTTAGTCAAAAGTTGGATTCTTTGGCACAGTTGGGTGTTAGATCACCTGCTGACAATACCTTGATAAACAGTGATATCTTTCCTGGGTTCAGATTCATTAAACTTAAACTTGAGCAAAGGGAAGAGTTGTTTGAGCTTTTTGAAAGGGAAAAGTTTGATTATGTTGTAAACCTGGCAGGTCAGGCTGGTGTTAGGTATTCTCTTGAAAACCCATGGGAGTATTCTGACAGCAATATAGTGGGTTTCC
>CALCUQ010000174.1 GCA_937906795.1 uncultured Bacteroidales bacterium
CTCAAGCATAAGAATCTTTGTCTATGTTCGGATTTTTCTGATAATAATGGTTTATTGGAAAATTTAATTCTCATTGACCCCCTTGTGTAGAGCAAAATTTACCTTCCCAAAATAGTCTTTTATGCAAGTTATTGACATTATCAGATTAGATTTTTTGCAAAATGATAAAATACGAGTATATTTATATGACAGACGAAATTTCAAGAACTCTAGATATATAAATACACTTCATATTTATGAGAATTATATTCATATATTTTCTAATTATACTCATTATTGGTTGCAATCCAAATGCAGAGCAACAACTCACATATAAACCACTTGTTCAACAAGATGAAACAATAAAAGAAACAGTCCTTACAGAGGTTGTTTCTGATACAGTTTCACAAGATAATTTACACATACATATCCAATACAAGCAATCAATTAACGGATACAAGGTAAATGTAGAGTGGCTTAATGGCGACTTCTTTGATGAGTATATGCATTCTGGAGAAGTTATGATACATTTCAGTAAAGAAGATGGAAAAGGATTCTCTGTCTATAATTCAATGTATTGGGATGAGAGTTTGAATGCTAAAGATATTAAAGATAAAACAGGCACCACATTTGAAATTGACTATACATTAAAGAATGATAAGTATCTGGCGACAAATACTCCATTCTATTTTGCTGATATGGATTTTGATGGTATTGATGAACTTGTAGTTGTTCTATGGAAAGGTGGAAGACAGTCTGCTCACGTATATGTTGTATATGATATATATGACTACTATGTTAATAAGATAACCACTCCACCTTTTGACCACATTGAACAAAATATAACAGAGTTTTTTCCTGGAAAGAAACAGATTGTCAATTCCTACGTTACTCTTTTTAATGGAGAATACCTTACTTACGAAAAAGTAAAAATCAAAGCCAGCAGTTCTTTTACTGTTGACAGGGAAGACTTTGTGCTTAAATCTGTAGTAAAGAAAGACTTTCAGGAGAATAACTAACATAAAAAGGGAATAACTTTTTGTTATCCCCTTTTTATTGTATGTATAAATTAGGATTTACCAACCCAAAACGTATCCAAAGATAAGTGGAGCTACAATTGTAGCGTCTGACTCTACGATAAATCTTGGAGTGTCTTTATCTAATTTACCCCATGTGATTTTCTCATTAGGAACTGCTCCAGAATAAGAACCGTAAGAAGTAGTAGAATCTGAAATCTGACAGAAATATTTCCATAGTGGAACATCTGCCCACTCAAGGTCTTGTGCCATCATAGGAACTACGCAAATAGGGAAGTCACCAGCTGTACCACCGCCAATTTGGAAGAAGCCTACACCTTTGCCACCACAATTTTCTCTATACCACTCTGTTAGGAAAATCATAGTCTCAATACCGTTTTTAACCATATTAGGGTCAAACTCACCTTTGATACAGAGCAGTAAAGATATTACCTGTTGTACTGTCTTCCCATGCTGGAACTACAATTGGAATATTTTTCTCACAAGCTGCAAGTACCCAACTGTCTTTAGGGTCAATTTCATAGTATTGCTCAAGAACACCGCTTCTGATAAGTTTGTACATGAACTCATATGGAAGATATCTTTCACCTTTGTCTTTTGCATCTTGCCATACTTCTACAAGATGTTTCTCCAGTCTTCTGAAAGCCTCTTCTTCTGGAATACAAGTATCAGTTACTCTATTCATGTGATTCTCAAGTAGCTCGTGCTCTTGCTCTGGAGTAAGATCTCTATAATTAGGAACTCTTTTATAGTGAGAGTGAGCTACAAGATTCATAATGTCTTCTTCAAGGTTGTTGGCAGAACAAGATACAATGTGAATTTTGTCTTGTCTGATCATTTCAGCCAAAGATAAACCAAGTTCAGCTGTACTCATGGCACCAGCCATAGCCAACATCATTTTACCACCATCTTTAAGTTGCTCCTCATAAGCTTTAGCTGCATCTACAAGGGCAGCTGAATTGAAGTGACGATAATGATGGGTTATAAATTGAGAAATAGGACCTTTATTCATAACTTTATTTAATATTGATTTATATTTGGCACAAAAATATTAAAAATATTTCATATTTTTGCAGAATAAAAATTAACTATTTAAAGACAATTATAAAATAATTTACCAACTATGATTACTCAAAGTGCAATTTCAGCATTCCAAAGCATTGAAACTCCTTTCTATTACTATGATATGGAGTTGTTGAACAAAACCTTGGATTTATACACTTCTCTAATTAACAAATATGGTTATCACGCTCACTATGCATTAAAGGCAAACGCTAATCCACGTATCCTTGAAGCAATTAAAAATGCAGGCTTTGGTGCAGATTGTGTTAGTGGTAACGAGGTTGCCTTGGCAGTCAAATCTGGTTTTGCTCCAGAAAAAATAGTTTATGCAGGTGTTGGTAAATCTGATAAAGAGATTAAAACAGCTCTTAAATCTGGTATTTTCAGTTTTAACTGTGAGTCTGTTCCAGAGATTAAAATCATTAATGATTTGGCAGCTGGAATGGGTAAAGTAGCACATGTAGCTCTTAGAATCAATCCTGATATTGATGCTCATACTCATAAATATATATCAACTGGTCTTAAAGAGAATAAGTTTGGTATTAGCCCTTGGATGTTTGAAGATGTTGTCAATACACTAAATGAGTGCAAAAATGTTAAACTTATCGGTCTTCACTTCCACGTAGGTTCTCAAATTCTTGATTTGAGTGTGTTCTATACAGTATGCTCAAGAGTTGCTGAGATTCAAAAATGGTTTACAGACAGAGGTATCTTTATTGAGAATCTTAACTTAGGTGGTGGTTTAGGAGTTGATTATGAGAACCCTAATGCAAATCCTATTGCAAACTTTAAAGAGTACTTTGAGATTATCAATAAAAATCTTGTTGTTGCACCAGGTCAGAATGTTCACTTTGAGCCAGGTAGAGCAATCGTAGGTCAATGTGGTCACTTGATTTCTAGAGTACTGTATGTTAAAGTAGGTCAAAAGAAGAAATTTGCTATTTTGGATTGTGGTATGAATGACCTTATCAGACCAGCTTTGTA
>CALCUQ010000175.1 GCA_937906795.1 uncultured Bacteroidales bacterium
CTTGATACCCGCAAGACAGCCCCAGGTCTGAGAGTGCTTGACAAGATGGCTGTAAAACATGGAGGTGGAACAAATCACCGCATGGGATTGTACGATATGGCAATGATTAAAGATAATCATATAAAAATGGCAGGCGGTATTGCTAAAGCTGTTGAACAAGTACGTTCTCATATTGCTCAAGGTATTAAGGTTGAGGTTGAGACAACTAATATAGACGAGGTTTATCAGGCAATTGAGGCCGGTGCAGATATTATTATGCTTGATAATATGGATACTCAGACAATGGCTCAGGCTGTTGAGATTATCAAGGCTGCAGGTAAGGATATAAAAACAGAGGCATCTGGTAATATGAGCATTCCAAGATTAAAGGAAGTTGCATCAACCGGTGTTGACTATATTAGTGTTGGAGCATTGACCCATACTGTTAAAGGTATGGATATCAGTATGAATATTCAGATAGACTGATAATTTTTTTCTATGACAAATATTGAACTAAAAGAGCGTATTAACAAGCTTAAAAAGGAGAAAGGAGCGGTTATTTTTGCTCATTATTATACAAGAGATGATGTGCAGGAGGTTGCAGATTTCTTAGGTGACTCATTGGCCTTGTCTATTAAGGCCAGGGATATTGATGCTCCTATAATACTTTTTGCCGGTGTCAATTTTATGGCAGAGACTGCAAAAGTTTTATCGCCCAATAAAAAAGTACTTATTCCGGTTCCACAGGCAGGCTGCTCACTTGCCGAGTCTTGTGCAGCGGAGGATTTGGCAAAACTTAAAGAGAAATATCCAAACCATAAAGTTGTATCATATGTAAACACATCTGTAGGTGTAAAAGCTCTTACAGATATATGTTGCACATCAACCAATGCATTGAAAGTAGTTGAGAGTATTCCTGCAGACCAACCTTTAATTTTTGCACCAGACCGTAACTTGGGATCTTACATTAAAAAGATTACCGGTAGGGATAATATGGTTATTTGGGATGGAGCTTGTACAATCCATGAGGAATTTTCTTTGGAAAAGATTCTCAAACTTAAAGAAGAATATCCATTGGCAAAAGTTGTTGTGCATCCGGAGTGTAAGGCATCTATTGTTGAAATAGCAGATTATGTTGGCTCTACTGCTGGTATATTGGATTATTGTGGACAATCTCAGGCACAAGAGTTTATTGTTGTTACAGAATCGGGTATAATAGTTGAGATGCAAAAGCGTTATCCCGACAAGAAGTTTATTGCTGCTCCAACCCATAGTGGGGAGAAACCTTGTAATGAATGTCACTATATGAAAATGATAACTCTGGAAAATATTCTCAGCTGTTTGGAGAATGAAACTCCAGAGGTATATGTTCAGGAGCCTGTACGTAAGGCAGCAGAACAATCAATTCTTAATATGGTTGCAATAAAGTAATAAAGAAATCAATAAAGATAAGAGAGAGTGATCTAAAAAGGTCACTCTCTTTGTATTATGCTATTTTTAACCCAAGTTCTTTTGCTTTTTGTTCCATCAGTTTATATGCCTGGTCAAAATTATTTTCAATAACCCCTTCTAAAATAGCTTCCTTTACAAACTCTTTAATGATTCCTATTTCTCTGCAAGGTGCAATGTTGTATTTTTCCATAATAATTTCCCCTGTTATAGGATTCTGGAAATTTCTTATTGCATCTTTGGCCTCAACCTCAATGAGTTTCTCTCTTACAAGCGCAAAATTGCTTTTGTGTTTTTTTACTATTTTGTCATTTTTAGATGTGATGTCGGCCTCACATAGTGTCATAAGATCATCAATGTCATCTCCTGCATCAAACAGCAATCTTCTTATTGCAGAATCTGTAACCTCTTCTTGTGTAAGGGCAATTGGTCTAAGGTGAAGCTGTACGAGTTTCTGTACATACTTCATCTTTTCATTTAACGGCATCTTCATCTGTTTGAATAGAGAAGGCACCATACGTCCACCAATGTAATCGTGATTGTGGAATGTCCATCCAATACCTGGTTCGTATTTTTTTGTTGAGGTTTTTCCAATATCGTGCAATAGGGCCGCCCACCTTAACCATACATTATCAGATTTTTCACTTACATTGTCAAGAACCTGCAATGTATGGGCGAAAATGTCTTTATGCCCTTTACCTTCTATACTCTCAACCCCTTTCATCATGCTTATCTGGGGTAAGAATTCTTGTAGTAACCCTGTCTTCTCCAGAAGATAGAATCCAATGGATGGTTTGGGAGCTTTAAGAATTTTAGTGAGTTCATCACTTATCCTTTCTCTTGAAAGTATAGACAATCTCCCTTTCATTCTTTGCATGCTTTCAATTGATTCATCTACAATTCTAAAATTCAATTGAGTTGCAAACCTTATAGCCCTTATCATTCTAAGTGGGTCATCAGAATATGTTGTATCTGGATCCAGAGGTGTCCTTATAATACCATTTTGTAAATCTGTTATCCCATCAAAAGGGTCAACAAGGTTTCCAAAATCCTCTTTTTGCAGACTAAAAGCCATTGCATTAATTGTAAAGTCCCTTCTTAGCTGATCCTCTTCAAGGGTGCCGTCTTCAACAATGGGTTTGCGGGAGTTTCTGTTATAGGATTCTTTTCTGGCTCCCACAAATTCAATTTCAAGACCTTTGTATCTTAACATTGCTGTTCCAAAGTTCTTGAACACAGATACTTTGCTTTTTATTTTTTCTCCTACTTTTTCTGCAAGAGCAATACCGCTTCCTTCAACTACAATATCAATGTCCTTACACTCTCTGCCAAGGAAGCAATCTCTCACAAATCCACCAATGGCAAATGCTCTGACCCCCATTTCTTGTGCAGTGTCAGATACAATAGAAAATATTTGATTATCCAAAAAATTCATTGTGCAAAGATAATTATAATTTTTTGTAAGCAGGAATATCTATCAGATACTCGTATGCTCGTTTTTGGGCATTATAGCCGCACACATAGGTAGTAAGGCCATTGGTGATGATAATGGTTTCAACTTTAAGAGCCATATTGTACCTTATTACCTGCTCAATAACTTTATTGGTCAATTCTACATTTGGAGCTTTACATTCAACCAGCAAAATTGGCTTAAGTGTTTTGTCAAAAGCAACAATGTCGCATCTGTATTGCATTTTATTGAATTTGATAAAATATTCAGATGCCATAAGGTTAAGGGGATACCCTTTTTCACTGTTCAACCATTTTATAAAATACTGCCTCACCTGCTCTTCTGGGGTGAGTGCCACATGTTTTTTCCTAAGAGGATCAAAAATGGTTTCTTGCATTGCCTTAGATTTAGATTGCAAAGATATAAATTTGCAGCAAAAATATTTTTGCCTAATTTTATACTTTAAAACAATTTTATGGCAAAGGGTTCAGCAGATATATTAGGACAGTTTAATGGTATAATAGCAGATGTTAAGGCTAAAAAGTTTAGTCCTGTATATATTTTAATGGGAGAGGAGCCCTATTACAATGATATATTGTTGGAGCATATTGTAGAAAATGCTTTGGAAGACTCCCAAAGGGATTTCAATCAGACCATTGTATATGCACAAGATACTTCAGCCGACAAAATAATTTCTGATTGCAGACGCTTCCCAA
>CALCUQ010000176.1 GCA_937906795.1 uncultured Bacteroidales bacterium
GCATATCTTACTTTTTCTTTTTCTGAAGTAAAATAAAAAAAGCAGACAATAAATTTAATCAGTCAAATCCGGTAGCAGCAACAGTTTATGGAAAAAGAAAGAGTATGCGGGATATGTGGGGCCAAACTTATTGGAAGGAGCGATAAAATCTATTGTTCATATAATTGCAGGATATATGCAAATAATTTAAAGAATAGAGAAATCCAAAGAATATCCCCTTCATACAAGTATAAAAACAAGATTGGGAAAGTTATAAAATCTCTCATTGCATCCAACTCATCTATGTCACTCAAAATAATTTTAATAACTGCGCATATATGTAAAATATTCTCTAAATTTGCCACCTATATTAAATATTCCAAATAAGAAATGAGAAATATTATTGTTGTATTTGTGCTAGCATTATTTGCTTTTTCTTCTACATCTTGTGTAGAGAGTTCTCAAAAGTATAAAGACTTGGAGGCAAAATTGGAGGCTCTTCAATCTGGTTATGATTTAAAAGCTCAGGAATTGGATGAAATCTTTGCTGTAATTAACGAGGTTGAGCAAGGTTTGAGTTCAATTAGAGAGAGTGAGAACATTATTACTGTACAAGCTCAGGATACAGATGGACTTTCTGTTAATCTTGGAACCAAAGAACAGATAAAAAATGATATGAAGGCTATTGAAGAGGCCATCAAACATTATCAGGAGAAGATTGACAAACTTACCAAAGAGAATAAAATCCAATCATCACAATTCAAGAAAAGGCTAAAAGCTTTACAGAATGAACTTAAAGAGAAAGCAGAGCTGATAGCAGGCCTTTCTCAACAATTGGATGAAACCAAAGCTCAACTTACCATTAAAACACAAGAGGTATCAACACTAAATGAGGTTGTTTCCAACCTTAAGAATGAGGTTTCCAATCTTAATGTTTCAAACACTGAACTTTCTGGCAAAGTAGCCGCTCAAGACAAAGAGTTATATACTGCTTACTACATTGTTGGCAGCAAAGATGAACTTATTGATGCCGGTGTTATGACAAAAGGTGGACTATTCAAATCTGCAAAAGTTTCTTACCAGTCTGAAAAAGACGTATTTGTAAAAATTGATTACAGAGAAGTAAGTTCTATCAATACAAATGCAAAAAAAGTAAAAATTATGTCTGTTCACCCAAAAGGAACTTATGCATTAGAGCAAGTTGACGGTGTTGTCATACTTAACATCTCACATCCTGATGAGTTCTGGGAGCAAACAAAATACCTTGTAATTCAAGCACAATAATTTTATAAATAATATATGAGAAAATCGTTACTTATTGCAGCAGTTTGCTCTGCTGCATTGTTATTATCGTGTAAACAAGAAATGACAAATCCTTTATTAACAGAATCAACAGTAAGATATGGCGCTCCTGCTTTTGACAAAATTACAGAAGAGCATTATCTTCCAGCTTTTGAAGCAGCAATTGCAGAGGGTAAACAAGAGATTGAAGCTATTGTAAACAACCCAGATGCTCCAACTTTTGAGAATACCATTCTTGAACTTGAATACGCCGGCGGCAAGCTTAATACCGTTGCAGGTATTTTCTATAATATCAATGAGGCAAATACCAGTGCAAAAATGCAGGAGATTGCAGAGATCATATCTCCCAAAATGACCGAGTACAGCCTTTCAATTATGCTTAACGAGAAACTTTTTGAGAGAGTAAAGGCAGTTTACAATCAGAAAGACTCTCTGAATCTGGATGCAGAACAATCCAAACTTCTTGAGAATGCATATAAGAGCTTCACCGACAACGGAGCAAATTTGTCGGCAGAGGATAAAGAGAAATACAGCAAACTACAAGAGGAACTTTCTTTGGCTACTCTAAAATTTGGAAAGAATGTGTTGGGTGCAACTAATGCTTTTACAATGCACCTTACAGATGAGGCTGATTTGGAGGGACTTCCTCAATACGCAAAAGATGCGGCTGCAATGGAGGCAAAAAACAGGAATCTTGAGGGATGGGTGATTACTCTTCAACAACCAAGCTACTCTCCATTTATGCAGTTTGCGAGCAAAAGAGAGCTTAGAGAAAAACTTTGGAGAGCATACAACTCCAAATGTATAGGAGGAGAGTTTGACAATCAGGAAACCATTAAGAAGATAGTTGACCTGAGAATCAAATGTGCAAACATATTGGGACACAACACTTATGCAGACGAGGCTCTTAAAGACAGAATGGCAAAAAATGCCGCTACAGTAAACAGTTTCTTGCAAGATTTGCTGGTAAAATCTTTACCTTATGCAAAATCTGATGTTAAAGCAGTTGCAGATTATGCAAAACAACTTGGCCTTGCCGGTGAGTTGATGCCATGGGATTTTTCTTACTATTCTGAGAAACTAAAAAAAGAGAAATACTCTTTGGACGACGAGGTTTTAAAACCTTACTTCAAACTTGAGAATGTCACAAATGCAGTTTTTGCACTTGCAGACTCTCTATATGGTCTAAAATTCATAGAGGCTAAAGATATCCCCGGTTACCATCCAGATGTTAAAGTATACGATGTAACAGATGCTAACGGAAGACATATGGCTGTATTCTATGCAGATTTCTTCCCAAGAGAGAGCAAACGTGGCGGTGCCTGGATGACAAGCTTTAGAGAGCAGGGTTTCTCTAAAGATGGAAAAGTTGAGAACAGACCTTTTACATCTATTGTTTGCAACTTTACAAAACCAACTGCAACAGAGCCATCTCTACTTACTTTCTACGAGGTTACAACTCTATTGCATGAGTTTGGCCACGCACTTCATGGAATGCTTGCAGAGGGCAAATACCAATCACTTACAGGAACAAATGTTGCAAGAGATTTTGTTGAGCTACCATCTCAAATAATGGAGAACTGGGCAACAGAGAAAGAGTATCTTGCCTCTTTTGCAAAGCACTATCAGACTGGGGAGGTTATTCCTAACGAACTTGTAGACAGAATCATTGAGTCTAAAAACTACAACAGCGGATACGCAAGTGTAAGACAACTTCAGTTTGGCATTACAGATATGTCTTGGCATATTATAACAGAAGTGCCTGCAGATGATATTGTTGCTTTTGAGAAAAAAGCAGTAGCCCAATGCAATGTTGTTACAGATGTTCCAGAGGTTGCTTTCTCTCCATCTTTCAGCCATATCTTCTCTGGCGGATATGCTGCAGGATACTACTCATACAAATGGGCAGAGGTACTTGAAGCAGATGCATTCCAGGTATTTAAAGAAAAAGGTATCTTTAACAAAGAGGTAGCGGAGAGCTTCCGCAAAAATATTTTGAGCAGAGGTGGAATTGAGGATGCCGATGTCCTTTACAGAAACTTTAGAGGCAGAGATCCTAAACCTGAAGCTTTGATGGAGAAACTTGGTATGACCAAATAAATCCTTAAAAGTATAAACACAAAAACGGCTGAGCCAAAAATATCTGGCCCAGCCGTTTCTATTATATTACATTATTATTTTACTTTAACCAGCTCAACATCAAAAATCAATGTTGAAAATGGAGGAATTTGAGCACCGGCACCTCTTTCTCCATATGCAAGGTTATATGGGATATATAGTTGCCATTTGTCTCCCTCTTTCATAAGTTGAAGAGCCTCTACCCAACCTGCAATAACTTGAGTTACTCCAAATGTTGCAGTTTCGCCTCTAACATATGAACTGTCGAATTTTGTTC
>CALCUQ010000177.1 GCA_937906795.1 uncultured Bacteroidales bacterium
GAATCTGATTTTAATCCTATTATCATTGATAATAAAGTAACAATAAAGGCTCCATTCCATCACAATCTTCCATTAACCAGATACAATATAAGAATAGAACCAAAAATGGCTTTTGGTACCGGCCATCATCAGACAACTACCATGATGGTAAAGGCTTTGTTGGATTTGAATGGAGAGGGACAGTACAGTAAATTGCTTTGTGGAAAGGAGGGGTTGCTTGGAAGCGGATGGAGAAGTATGAGAAACAAGCAAGTTCTTGATATGGGTACAGGCACAGGTGTGCTGGCTATCCTGGCGGCCAAGATGAAGGCTAAAAGAACTGTTCATGCTATTGATGTGGATGTTACGGCTGTATATTCTGCAAAAGAGAATGCTGTAAAAAACAGATTGGATGCAGCTATCCATACAATTTATGGCGATGGATGTCTGATTCAAGCCAATAAATATGATCTTGTTCTGGCCAACATTAACAGAAATGTTCTCTTACAGGATTTGAGTACCTATGCAAGGGGATTGAAACCTATGGGGGTTGTTGTTATAAGCGGATTCTATGTAGAGGATATTCCATTATTGGAGAAGGAAGCTTCTAACCAGGGGTTGGTAAAAGTGGCTCAAAGAGAGATTGATAATTGGGCAAGTGTTATTTTTTGCAAAAAATAAATAATATTTTATTCTTAAATATTTGCATTTGTAAAAAAAATATCTACCTTTGCAATCCCAATCACCAACGCGGGCGTGGCGTAATTGGTAGCCGCGCTAGACTTAGGATCTAGTGCCGAGAGGCGTGGGGGTTCGAGTCCCTTCGCCCGCACAAAAAACCAGCTTTTCAGCTGGTTTTTTTGTTTTATATATCTATTTGTTTTCAATTGCTCCCTTTTTTATTTTTTTTTAATAAAAAATATTCTACATTTGTAGCGCAAATGGTTCCCAGATGGGCGTTACTGCTTGTCGGGAGAATAGGGAATCCGGTGCAAATCCGGGACAATACCTGTTGCTGTGAGTTCCATTCCAATGGATTTTAATTTACTGAACTCTTTGCCACTGGCGTAATCGCTGGGAAGGCTCAGTAAATGGAACGAGTCAGAAGACCTGCCACTTTGCATTATAGATTTTGGCCTGCAGGTTACGGGTGAGAATCAAAACAGTTTTTATCCGTATTTACATACTTGTAGGAAGTAGAACAAGCCGGCATATGTTCTTTTGTATCCTTTTATACATTGATATTTCCGATAAAAACACGTTTTGAGTTTTACTTGTACACCAGTCAGGTGAATTAGTAACTTAAAACGTTTTTTTTATGGAAAATTCTATCTATGAACAACCTCAGGTTGAGGTTATTGAAATTGAAGTAGAGCAAAGTTTTGCCTCTAGCGGTAATCCTGGAAGTTCTCCATGGGAAAATTATTAATCTTTAAAAAATCCCAAAAATGAAAAAATATAACTTATTGATAATGCTATTGGCGTTATTTACCCTTATAGCATGTGAAAAGGATGAAAATGGAATAAATGGATCAAACGGTGGAGGCTTTACCCTTATTGGAAATAGTTCTGTTGTAACAAAAACTTCTTTTGGAACCCCCACAGCAGGAGCTATCCCATTTTTATGGAATGCAGGAGATAAAATAATTGTAAATGGTAATCAAAGTGAAGAGTTACTTGCTGGTGGTACCAGTGCGGAATTTACTTTTACTACAGGTGCTGTAAACGTAGGAGATGGGGTGTATTATGGAGTAACAGAATTTGTTGATGGCAAGTGTATGGTATCTATCCTGCCGGATCAGAATGGAAATCATAATGATTTAGGACGGAATACTGAATTTGGTTATGCAATTGTGGATAGTGACAATTCATTTACTCTTGAGCATTATACATCTTATTTATGGTTAAACACTTATTCGCAAGATGTAGCACATAAAGTTTCAAAAATTACAATTACAGCTGAAAATGACTTTATTGGCACTTGTGAATTTAATGAAGAGGAGAAAAAATTTGTTGGAACAATTTCTCCCTTTTTCCCTGAAGATGATATATTGGGACTAACAAAGTCTATTGTTGTTGAGTTTATGTATGAAAGTTTAGACCCTGCTCCAAAGCAACTGCTTGCGGAATCATCTGATGATGATATTTGGGCAGTGGCAGTTACATTGCCTGTAACAACTGGAACTTTGAAAGTTGATTATGAATTTGAGAACGGTGCTCTTGCTTCATACAGCTATCCTACAAAAACACTTGAAGCAGGTACTACATATAGAATAACCCAGGAAATTAAATCTGGAGATTTGTATGAGTTGAGGACCCTTACATTTGAGGATGAGGGAAGCAGCACATATTGGGCAGATCTTATACCAGATGTAAACGAACAATCTTATTCTGCTTCATCTTTATTATATGGTAGTTACTATGGTAATGATACTCCTTATACTTGGAGTGATGAATATACTCAATTAAAGCATGAATTCCCATATAATAGTTATGGTAATTATGATTTTAGCGGAGGAGGCCATGCAATATCTACCCATTATGCAACTATAGATGATATAACAAATGCAGGAGGAGCTACGTATATGTACAATTATCAGTTATCTATTCCTTTGGATAAAGGACATGGAGAATCGAAGAATTTCTGTTTGGGATATCATGACAGTACTATAGGATTGCAAGATGATGTAAAACCTGCAATATATTTTAATGATGGGGTTCCAAGGATTATTGACCATATGTATATTACAAATTCATCAGTGGCATTGTATAGTATGCTATATGGATATCCTGGTTTTAGTGACGCTTTTGATAGTGATGATTATCTGGATGTTGTTGCCACTGGATATCTGAATGATGAAAAAATTGGCCAGGTGAAGTTCAGATTGGCTGAGGGGGCGGATAAGATGATTACAGAATGGGTAAAATGGGATTTGAGTTCTTTAGGGGCTGTAACTAAAGTTGTTTTTCATATGGAGGAGGTACAAGTAGGCTATGATG
>CALCUQ010000178.1 GCA_937906795.1 uncultured Bacteroidales bacterium
AAGGAGAGCCGGGTGTACAATTTTTTCAACACTCTCAAGTAAACCTTTATCTGCAAATATTTTGGAAGCAACTACTCCTCGGTTTAGTTTTCCCTCCTTAAGAATCTCCTTCCCAAGCAAATCCACCATATCCGGCAAAAGGAGAGGATCCGTATCATAAAGTTCTTTAACTCTTGAATCAGAATAATATACAGGATATCCAAGCTTTTCAAATACAGAAGCTACATAACTTTTTCCGCTCCCAATTCCACCAGTACATGCCAAAGATAAAACTCTTCTCATATTATTGGATTTAGAATAGACACTCCACAAACTTTGGCTCAATGCTATAGTAGATTACCTCCTTAGGAATCTTTACAACATTTGGCCTTACAATACTGTTGTTCTGAGCATGGGTGTAATCTACAACAATTTCAAAATCATTTTCTGTATATTGCTTGGCATTTGTAAATGGCACCCTGTATTTTATACTTACACTCTTAGGCCATATTACAAACTTGGTCTGAGTGGATGCATTTTCCACTCCAACCGGAACTTCCAATACATTTTCTATATAGCGCACTACTGCTTGGGAATAATAAACCTCATTGGTAGAAAATCTCACCCCCTTAATATTTGTCAGCTGAACAACTCCATTAAAAGAATCATCTGTTTGTCTCTCCCTTATATTCTTTGTAGTTACGCTCTCTATTGTAGATATAATCTCCTTATCGCCATATATATATATACAGAATCGGGATTAAGTTTCAACTCTCCTGCCGGCATATATTGGCTTTTATAGGAAACTGATGCAGATACCACCACCGGCACCAGTTTGTTTGACTGGACAGGTATATTGAAAAACAATGTGTCCGTTGCAAAGTCATCTATCTGCATAGATGCCCCCAAAGCATCCTGAATCCTTTGTTTTACATCTGCTGTAAGCAGATAGAACAGATTATCAAAATCCTTATATCTTTTCAAGAATTTGGAATCAAGATTTTCCAGTAATATTGTATTGTCCTTTGATTCATTATTTTCATCAAAAATTCTATAAAATTTTTCATATTCATTTTTAATTATTGTAGTAATAATTTGTACAGTTTTTTCTAAATTATCATTTTTCAAAAC
>CALCUQ010000179.1 GCA_937906795.1 uncultured Bacteroidales bacterium
TAAGATATGCGCTTAAAGGAATAAGTAACCTTGTAAGCAATCCACTGTTCTGTTTATTTGGGTAATGTGGTTCTTTAGGGTGCCAAACAGAGTGTGTGTAGTAGATAAAGATCTTGTAGTATCCCCTTGTGATGGGAAGGTTGTTATTGTACAGGAGGTTGAAGAGAATGAGTTCTTAAAGACAAAGTGTCTGCAAGTATCTGTCTTTATGAGTGTATTTAATGTTCATGTAAACTATTATCCTGTTAGTGGTAAAATTCTCTATAGCAAACATCATCAGGGTGCTTATATTGTTGCATCATATCCAAAAGCTTCTGAATTGAATGAAAGAACTTCAATTGCTGTAGAGACTTTAGGTGGCAAGCAAATATTGTTCAGACAAATAGCCGGATATATAGCAAGAAGAATCGTATGCTATGCAAATGCAGGTGATAATGCAAACCAATGTTCACAAGTGGGATTTATAAAGTTTGGCTCAAGAATGGATTTGTTTTTGCCTCTTGATACAGAGATTTGTGTAAAGAAAGGAGATAATGTTAAAGCTTGTGAGACTATAGTGGCAAAATTCAAGAATTAGATTAAGATAATAAAATAAGATAAAAAGAGGAGGTCGGTTCAAAATTTGAACCGACCTCTTCTTTGTGCAAATATCCTTTATATATTAATTAACTGTTCATTGAGATTAGGAATTCATCATTATCCATTGTTGTGGTAAGATGCTTTTGCATAAATTCCATAGCCTCTATGCTATTCATATCTGCAAGGTAATTTCTAAGCTGCCAGATTCTGTTTGTCTGTTCTGGTTTATATAGAAGGTCATCTCTTCTGGTAGAGCTTAAAGTTACATCTACTGCAGGGAAAATACGTTTGTTGGCAAGTTTTCTGTCCAGTTGTAACTCCATATTGCCTGTTCCTTTGAACTCCTCAAAAATTACATCGTCCATTTTTGAACCTGTTTCTGTAAGAGCTGTTGCAAGAATTGTAAGTGAACCTCCATTTTCTACATTTCTTGCAGCACCAAAGAAACGTTTTGGCTTGTGAAGTGCATTTGCATCTACACCACCACTGAGTACCTTACCAGAGGCTGGCTGTACAGTGTTGTATGCACGGGCAAGTCTTGTGATTGAATCAAGAAGTATCACTACATCATGTCCGCATTCTACAAGCCTTTTTGCCTTTTCCAAAACAATATTGGCCACCTTTACATGTCTTTCTGCCGGCTCATCAAATGTAGAGGCTACAACCTCAGCTTTTACACTGCGTGCCATATCTGTAACCTCCTCAGGTCTTTCGTCTATAAGCAATACAATCATATAAACTTCTGGATGGTTGTCTGCAATGGCATTTGCAATCTCTTTCAGCAACATTGTTTTACCGGTCTTTGGTTGGGCAACTATCAGTCCTCTCTGTCCTTTTCCAATAGGGGTAAACAAATCAACTATTCTGCATGAGAGATTATTATGTCCTTTGGCTGTAAGTTCAAATTTTTCGTCGGGGAATAAAGGAGTTAGGAAATCAAATGGCACTCTGTCTCTGATATATTCAGGACTTCTTCCATTAATTTGATTGACTTTTACCAATGGGAAATATTTGTCACCCTCTCTTGGAGGTCTTATCTCTCCCCATAATGTATCTCCTGTCTTTAGACCAAAAAGTTTTATCTGTGATTGGGATACGTAAATATCATCTGGTGAGTTTAAGTAGTTATAATCACTTGATCTCAAAAAGCCGTATCCATCTGGCAATATTTCCAAAGCACCACTGGCAAATATAATTCCACCATGTTCAGTATGTGCTTTTAATATAACAAAAATAAGTTCCTGCTGACCTGCTTCAACAAGTGCCTGTGTG
>CALCUQ010000180.1 GCA_937906795.1 uncultured Bacteroidales bacterium
GCACCTGTAGGACACTCAGCCACACACTTGGTACATAGTTTACATTTTGTAAAGTCAATGTATGCAACATTGTTCTCAACAGTAATTGCACCAAACGGACATACCTTAGCACATTTACCACAACCAATACAAGCTGCTTTACAAGCTTTTCTTGCAACTGCACCCTTGTCTTTGTTTATACAAGATACATAAACCCTTCTATCCTTTACACCTTTGTTTCTAAGCTCAATAACACCTTTTGGACATGCTTTTGCACAAGCGCCGCAACCAGTACATTTATCCTGGTCAACCTCTGGCAAACCTGTCTGAGGGTTAATGCTTATTGCACCAAAATTACAAACTTTTGTACAGTCACCATGACCAAGACAACCATATTTACAATCAGTATCACCACAATAAAGTGCGCTCATTGCCGCACATGTTGCAATACCATCATATTGGTTAACTTTTGGTCTGTTAGCACAACTTCCGTTACATCTAACAACAGCAACCATTGGTGCTTTTTCTGCAACTTGGAATCCAAGTGCATCTGCTACTTTCTTCATAGTAGCATTTCCACCTACAGGGCAGAAAAGATTATCAAGATTTTCAGCTTTTGTACAAGCCTCTGCAAAAGCTCTACAACCAGCCTGACCGCAACCACCGCAGTTAGCACCTGGCATAATAGCCTCTACAATGTCAATTCTTGGATCCTCTTCTACCTTGAATTTTTGCGCTACAAAGTATAGCACAACAGCCAGTAAAAGTCCTATAATACTCAAACTGGCCACGGTAAAGATAATAGTAGTACTCATTTATTTATTGTTTTTTAGCTATAGTAAAAACGAATTTATTAGATATCCTGTCTCTCAATAGGTATATTATCAGGTAATACACAGCTACCGCCAAGATAGAGATACCTCCAACAAATAAATCATTTGGGTTTATTTGCTGCAAAGTTAGTAAAAAAATCATAAGAATAGCCAAAGGAATTACATATGATATCCATACAGCTTTAAATCCCATTGTCCTTTTCATGCTGACAATTACATTTTCTCCCACTTTAAACTCGTCATTATTGTAATATGGCACGTCTACAGTTTTTTCTTTCTGGTCAGATGTAGAACAGAAACTTTTTGCATGACATGCCGCACACATAGACTTGTTTATAATCTCAACCACAATCTTATCTTCTGTAATAGAGGTAATAACCCCCTCATGATCAACCTGATTCATTTTATTTTATTTTGCTTGTTAATGGTGTTTTTGTGTTTTTGTAATTTTTAAGGATTCCATATACAGTTCCCACAAATATTGGAGCTTCAAAACATAATGGAATTTTATTTTCATCGTCGGTGACCCAAACCAAAATAGGCTCCTGACCTGTAAATATTTTCCCGGTCTTTAAAAATGCAGAAAATTTCAATGTATTGAATGTCCCCAGCCCGCTTATTTTTTTTACTTCCTTCCCAACATACTCATAATGAATATTATGAATATCGTCATCTATTGCAAATGACAAAAACAGTTGCGTCCCGGGAACAAGAGATGAAAAATCAAGACTCCTTATCTTATAGAATAAAGAAGGGAGATCCTGGGTGTGCTTGTTTCCCTGCAACAGTGTATCAATTGCAGGCTTGTTGTTTTTTTCAATATGTGTTGCAATTGTATAGTTGCTGTTATTATATACTGCATTACTGGTTATTCTATACTTTCCCTCCTGAGTTTTTCTGTAAAAGGTATGAGGTTTTAAAGAATCAACATAAAACTTACTCTCAAAATGTTCCCTCACTTTAAAAAGGATATCATAAAACTTATATGTATACCCTTTTATAACAGCATGGTACATTCCATCAGAACAAGATATGTCTGTAACTCCTTCGCCGACATTTGTACTCACACCGCCCCATGTAAAATTAATCACATAAGTAAGACTCTCCCCCTCAACAAAGCAACGCTCCTGATTTTGGGAAAATCCCCAATTGCACCCAATAAGCAATAATACAACAACAAATAATCTCTTTAACATAATTACCATCCCTCCTCATTAGGATTGAACTCATTGCCGGCAGAAGTTTCAATCTCATTCATTCTCGACCCCATTGAAACCACACTGCTTTCAGAAGGAATATCAAAGGCTGCTTCGTTGGCATCAACAAACCTCACCTCTGCACTTCTGAATCTCATAGGCACATCTTTTACCTCTCCGTTACGGTGCTTGGCAATAATTATCTCAGTTATACCTTTTTGAGACGGATCTTCTTCCAATCCATAATACCCGGGCCTATGAATAAACATTACAATATCAGCATCCTGCTCAATTGCACCAGACTCTCTAAGATCACTAAGTTGCGGCCTCTTGTTTCCTGTTCTCGATTCCACTGCTCTACTCAACTGAGACAACGCAATGATAGGAATATTCAACTCTTTTGCAATAGCTTTTAGAGAACGTGAAATAGCAGACACCTCCTGCTCCCTTATACCTTTAAGCTCAGGAGGACCAGTCATAAGCTGCAAGTAGTCAATTATAATCAGTTTGACACCCGCATTTGCAACCAGTCTTCTTGCTTTTGACCTGAACTCATATATAGACAATGACGGAGTATCATCAATATACAGTGGAGACCCCGCCAGCATATTAAGTCTGTTGTTCAATTGTTCCCACTCATAAGGCTCAAGTTTTCTTCCTCCCCTTATCTTCTCCGACGAAAGACCTGTTTCGCTAACCATCAACCTCTTTACCAATTGTACCGATGACATCTCCAGAGAAAAGACTGCAACCGGAACTTTGTGCTCCACAGCCATATTTCTTGCCATAGTAAGCACAAAAGCCGTCTTACCCATTGCAGGACGGGCAGCAATAATAATCAAATCCGATGCTTGCCATCCAAAAGTAACCTCATCAATACCTGTATATCCACTTGGGACACCACTCAAACCATCAGTTCTGGTCTGCACTGCCTCCAGTTCACTTATAGCCTCATTAAGAACATCCTTTACAGACTGAGTCTCCTTTTTCATGTTCTTTTCTGCCAAAGAGAACAACTTCTGCTGAGTAGTATCAAGCAAATCATCTACAGTAATAGCATCGTCGTATGATTTTTTCTGTACATCGTATGATATTGATATCAGCTCCCTTTGAATATATTTTTGCAACAGAACTTTTGTATGGAAATCCAAATGGGCTGCAGCACCAAGTCTCAAACTCAGTTGACTCAAATAATAAGGGCCTCCAACAAGTTCAAGATCGTTTGTTTTCTTCAACTCCTCAGACACTGTGTAGATATCAATAGGAGCATGTCTTCCCGCCAACGACGATATCGCCTGAAAAATCTTTCTGTTGGCCTCTTTATAAAAACATTCTGGATTAAGCATATCCAGCACATCTGCAACAGATGTAGGCTCAAGCAACAACGCACCCAAAACCGCCTCTTCAATATCAACAGCCTGAGGTGGTTTGCGGCCACTTTCCAAATTCAAAGCTTCAAGATTCTTAATCTGATTTGAGCCACTATTCTTATTTCCAGTAGTTTTTGCCATAATTACACTGTATACTTTATCACTCAAAAGAGTAAAGTTACATAGCTTGGAGTAAAAAAACAACAAAACATCCCCAACTTTTTCAAATAAAAGTTGAGGATGTTGTTTTATTTATCTTCTGTTATTCGTTGTCAAACTCTGGGCTAACCAAAATTCTTCCGCAATACTCACAAACTATAATTTTCTTGCTCAATGCAATATCAAGTTGTCTTTGAGGTGGAATCTTATTGAAACATCCGCCACATGCATCTCTCTTAACTGTAACCACAGCCAGTTTGTTTCTTGCATTTGAACTTACTTTCTTGTATGCATTAAGAATTCTTTGCTCCAACTGACCTTGCAATTGCTCAGACTCCTTAAGCAATTGAGCCTCCTCAATCTGAGTCTCTGCAATAATTGTCTCAAGCTCTTGCTTCTTGCTTTCAAGATCAAGCTCTCTCTCCTGCAAATCTTTATTTGCATTTGCCAAAACTTCTTTCTTGTCTGCAATCAGCTTAGTTGTATCCTTAATCTGTTTTTGAGCCAACTCTACCTCAAGATTCTGGTACTCTATTTCTTTAGTTAAAGAATCGTACTCTCTGTTGTTTTTAACATTATTTCTTTGTTGCTCATATTTCTCAACCAAAGCATTGCAAGTTACAATGTCTTGTTTTCTTTGAGCTATATAAGCATCAGAATCTTTAAGCTCTTTCTGCAAATTGGCAATTCTTGTCTTCAAGCCCTCAATTGCATCCTCCAAATCCTGAACCTCTTCTGGAAGCTCACCTCTCAACAAATGAATTTTATCAATTTTAGAATCAACTTGTTGCAACTTATACAAAAGACGCAACTTTGTCTCAATGCTTACATCATTATCCAAACCTTTGGAAATTTGAAGAGATGTAAAAGTCTCACCACCTACTGGAGGTACAACTGTGTTATTTTTTTTACTTGTAGCCATAATAAAGCTTTAGTAGTTATATATAGGATTATTATTTCTTTCGCTTTTTGAAACTGCAAATGTAGGAAAATTTTTGCAAAGTATCTCTGCAAATAAATCAACAACTTTATATTCGCTTGAATAATGCCCAATATCAACAAGCATAAAACCGTTTTCACAATAAAAATCGTGGTATGTGATATCCCCTGTCACATATGCCTGAGCACCACTTTTCATGGCTTCAGCAATAAAGGATTTCCCACTTCCGCCACATACGGCAACTCTGCATATTTTTTTATCCAAAGGTTTTGAACACCTTACATTCTGCACATCAAATTTTTCCTTAACACCTTTTATAAAATCCTCACATCCAATACTCTCTTGCAAATCTCCCACTAATCCAAAACCATCAGGGGTTAAAACAGCCAAATTCTGCAAACCCAGTTTATCTGCCATAAGCTCACTTACACCTCCGGCTGCCTTATCCATATTTGTATGTGCACAATATATAACAATATTATTCTTTACAGCTTTGTAGATAATCCTGCCAAGCCAATTGTCTGTTGAAATCTTTTTCACTCCGCCAAAAATTAAAGGATGGTGAGTGATTATAATATCTGCACCCTTTTCAATAGCCTCATCTATAACATCTTCTGTACAGTCCAACGCTACAAGAGCCTTAGATACCCGCTCATTGGGACTACCTACAACAAATCCGCAGTTATCCCATTTTTCTTGCATACTCACAGGTGCAAAAGCCTCAATAGGCTCCACTAAATTACACGCTAACATCATACCTCCTCGTCGTTTACAGGTTCAACTCCCAAATCCTTGGAAATCTCCAGCAATTTCTTTTTTATGTTTGACAATTTTTCAATCACCTCAACCCTTTTGTCCACTCCCTGCAAATTATCTTTCATCCTCCTATGTGCCCCCTCCAAGGTCATACCCTTTTCCTTTACCAGATAATGGATAACCTTAAGATTATCCATATCAGAAGATGTGAACAATCTGTTGCCCTTCTTGTTTCTTGCAGGTTTTATAAACTCAGGAAACTTTCCAGCCCAGAACCTCACTAAAGATGGAGCCTCCCCCAGAATTTCTGCAGCTTCACGAACTTTTTGATCAATTACACGTTTTGGATACTTCCTCAGCTTTAATCCATAAGCAATGTTGTCATACACTGTCATATGAGGATACAGCGCATAATCCTGAAACACCATGGCAATATCCCGGTCTTTTGGTGGGACTCGATTGACAACGCTTCCTCCAATGGAGATTTCCCCTTCTGTGATCTCTTCCAGACCGGCGATCATACGAAGCGTCGTAGATTTTCCGCACCCGGATGGGCCGACAAGCACGATAAACTCCTTGTCCTTGATGTCCATATGAAAGTCATAAACCGCAACAACGGATTTATCATAAACTTTTTTTACATGTTTCAGACTGATTTCCGGCAGCAGGATTATGTTCGAATCCATGATGCCGCTTTCATCGCAAAGATCAAAAAACGCGTGATCTTCATATACATTTCCGCCACTCTTGACTTGTACAGTCAAATATGTGGAAAGTGCATTCACTACAGATGCACCTACGCCGTGCAAACCACCGGATACCTTGTATCCTCCACCGCCGAATTTTCCGCCGGCATGAAGAATAGTAAATACAACTTCTACCGCAGGAATTCCTGCTTTTTTCTGAATATCTACCGGAATACCACGACCGTCATCCTTAACAGTAATGGAATTATCCTCATTAATCTGCACATCGATGGAACTACAGTAACCTGCAAGAGCCTCGTCAACAGAGTTATCTACGATCTCGTACACAAG
>CALCUQ010000181.1 GCA_937906795.1 uncultured Bacteroidales bacterium
GTCAGACTACTCACGGCCAGCACAACCGTGCTCGCAAGCCTGGTTCAATCGGTGCATGTTCTTACCCTGCAAAGGTGTTCAAGGGTATGCGCATGGGCGGCCAGATGGGCGGTGACCGTGTGACTACACACAACTTGCAAGTATTAAAAGTAATTCCCGAGCACAACATCCTTATGATTAAGGGTTCTGTTCCGGGTTGCAAAGGTTCAATCGTAATAATTGAGAAATAATGGAACTCGCAGTATATAATTTTAAAGGAGAAGACACTGGTCGCAAAGTTCAATTGAACGACGAAGTGTTTGCAATCGAAGCCAACGAGCATGCCGTATATCTCGATGTTAAGCAATACTTGGCTAACCAACGTCAAGGTACTCACAAATCAAAAGAGAAATCAGAGGTTGCTTACAGTACTAAGAAAATCGTAAGACAAAAAGGTTCAGGTGGTGCACGTCACGGAAGCATCAAAGCTAACATTTTTGTTGGTGGTGGTAGAGTTTTTGGACCAAGACCAAGAACATATGGTTTTAAATTAAATAAAAAGCTAAAACAATTAGCTCGTTTCTCAGCTTTATCTTACAAAGCAAAAGAGAACGTTATTACAATTGTAGAGCCATTTGCTATGGAGGTACCTAAATCTAAAGAATTGCTAAACATCCTTAACAACATTAAGGCTAACAGCAGAAAAGTTCTTTTTGTACTTCCTGAGAATTCAAATAATATTTACTTATCGTCACGTAACTTGGAGAATGTTAAAGTTATCAACGTTAACGAGATTAACACATACGATATCATGTGTGCTTATTCTTTGGTATTTGTTGATGGTACTCAAGACACTCTAAAAGCTGAGTATGGACGTTAAAAAAACCGAGAACGATGGGAATTTTAATTAAGCCTTTAGTAACAGAGAAGATGACGATTCAAGGCGAGAAATTGAATCGTTACGGTTTTGTAGTTGATCGCACAGCTAATAAAATTGAGATTAAAGCTGCGATTGAGCAATTGTATGGTGTAACTGTTAAAGATGTTAATACAGTTAACTACCACGGAAAGAAAAAGAGCCGCTTTACAAAAGCGGGTTTATTAACAGGCCGCGCAAATCACTATAAAAAAGCGTATGTGACATTAGCCGGTGAAGATAAGATTGATTTCTACAGCAACATTTAAGAGATGGCAGTACGTAAATTTAAACCGGTAACTCCCGGTCAAAGAAATAAAGTAATCAGCGCATTCGACGATATTACTTGTACAGTACCAGAGAAATCATTGTTGACTCCACTTAAGAAAACTGGTGGTAGAAACAATGTTGGTAAAATGACTATGCGCTATATTGGTGGCGGTCACAAGAGAATGTACCGTATCATTGATTTCTTAAGAAACAAAGATAACTATACCGCTACAGTTAAAACTATCGAGTATGATCCAAACCGTAGTGCAAGAATTGCATTAGTAGTTTACGGTGACGGTGAGAAACGTTATATCATTGCTCCTAAAGGCCTTCAAGTAGGTCAGGTTATTGCATCTGGTAAAGGCGTGGCTCCAGAGATTGGTAATACTCTTTATTTGTCAGAAATTCCGCTAGGTACAACAATTCACAACATTGAGCTAGTTCCTGGTCAGGGTGCAGCTATGGCTCGTAGTGCAGGTTGTTATGCTCAACTTGCAGCTAGAGAGGGTAACCACGCTATTCTTAGATTGCCTTCTGGTGAGACAAGAATGGTATTGGTAACTTGTAGAGCTACTGTTGGTGTTGTATCAAATGCCGATCACAACTTAGAGTCTCATGGTAAAGCAGGACGTAAACGTTGGTTAGGTCGCAGACCTCGCGTTAGAGGTGTTGTAATGAACCCGGTTGATCACCCTATGGGTGGTGGTGAAGGCCGTGCTTCAGGAGGTCTTCCACGTTCAAGAAAAGGCTTACCAGCTAAGGGTTATAAGACTAGAAACCCTAAGAAGACTACTAAGAAGTTTATTATCGAAAGAAGAAAGAAATAACGGAATTAAACTGAATAGAGTATTATGAGTCGTTCAATAAAAAAAGGCCCTTATATTGAGGCAAGCCTAGAGAAAAGAATTCTTGCTATGAATGAGTCAGGCAAGAAAGATGTTGTGAAAACCTGGTCAAGAGCCAGTATGATTTCGCCAGACTTTGTTGGTCATACTATAGCTGTTCATAACGGAAACAAGTTTATTCCTGTTTATGTTACTGAGAATATGGTAGGTCACAAGCTCGGAGAATTTGCACCGACAAGAACCTTTAAAGGTCACTCGGGTAATCGTAAATAATTTAATGAAACACAGATTACAGTAAAATGGGAGCTCGTAAAAAATTAATGGCCGAGAGGCTTAAAGAGATAAAAAAACAGACAGCTATTGCAAAGCTGAATGATGTTCCTACCTCTCCTCGTAAGATGCGTCTTGTTGCAGATATCATTAGAGGTGTTGAGGTTAATCGTGCTTTGGATATTTTAAAATATACAAAGAAAGAGGCAGCTGTTCGTCTATCTGTTCTTCTACGTTCTGCAATTGCAAACTGGGAGGCTAAAAACGAGGCTGATAGAAAAGAGTTGGAGAACGGTAATGTTATTGTATCTTCTATTATGGTAGGTCAGGGAAGATCTCTTAAGAGAATCAGAACTGCACCTCAAGGTAGAGCTGCAAGAATTAGAAAACGTTCTAACCACGTAACAATTATTGTAGGTAAAAAAGCCGTTAAATCAGAGGAGAATTAATTATGGGACAAAAAACTAATCCAATAAGCAACAGACTTGGTGTTATCCGTGGCTGGGACTCTAACTGGTACGGTGGAACAGACTACGCTGCTAAAATTTTAGAGGATACTAAAATCAGAGAGTATTTGAATGCTCGTTTGGCTAAAGCAAGTCTTTCAAAAATTGTTATCGAGAGAACTCTTAAACTTATTACAGTTACTATTCACACAGCTAAACCTGGTGTGATTATTGGTAAAGGTGGTCAAGAGGTTGACAAACTAAAAGAGGAGTTGAAGAAAATCTCTAACAAAGAGGTTCAAATCAATATCTATGAGGTAAAACGCCCTGAGATTGATGCTAATATTGTAGCTAACAATATTGCAAGACAAGTTGAGGGTAGAGTTTCTTACCGTAGAGCTATTAAAATGGCTATCGCTTCAACTATGAGAGTTGGTGCTGAGGGTATTAAAGTACTTATCAGTGGCCGTCTAGGTGGTGCTGAGATGGCACGTTCAGAGCTTTACAAAGAGGGTAGAACTCCACTTCACACTTTCCGTGCTGATATTGATTACGCTCTAGCTGAGGCAAATACTAAAGTAGGTGTTCTTGGTATTAAAGTTTGGATTTGCAACGGTGAGGTTTATGGTAAGAGAGATCTTACTCCTAACGCTGGTGTAAATGCAAATGCAGGTTCAGCTAACCAAGGTGGTAGAAACGACCGTAGAGGCGGCAGAAATGACCGTAGAGGTGGTAACCGCAAAGGTGGCAAACGTGCTAATAAAGAGCAAGAGTAATTTATTTCTATATAAATTGGAAGGGAGGCAGTTTTTTATAAAGCTGCCTCTTTTATTAAATATCTGACCTATGTTTATTGTCATATCATTAATGTTCTTGGGTATAGCATTTGGCTATTTTGTCAGGAACATATTTTCTTTTACACATATATCAAAAACAATAATGGTAACAATCTATATGTTATTGTTTTTCTTGGGAATAGATATAGGTGCAAACAAAACAATAATAAACAACCTCTCAACATTGGGACTGCAGGCATTGGCTATAGCCTTGGCTGCAACCCTGGGAACCTGTTTGGCAGCTCTTTTTGTGTATAAGGTATTTTTTAAGAAAGAGAGGGAGTGGTTATTGGGCTCAGCCGACAAGCTCTCTCAAACTCAATTGTCGGGAAAAAATAATACCCCAAAACAAGAGAGTATCCTTAAAATGCTGCAGGGGAGTTTTGTGATAGTGCTTTTCTGTATTATTGGAATTGCAGTAGGATTGACTGGTATTCTTCCACAGGATATAAGGGGAGGAAATATTGCAACATGGGTGTTATATGCTTTGATGATTCAGGTAGGAGTGAGCATTGGAGCAGATAAAAAACTTAAGGAGATACTTAAAAGTGTAAGTCTGAAAATGCTTGTTTTGCCTGTTGCTACAATGGTTGGTACAATACTTTTTTCTGCGCTGGTAAGTTTATTTATAAGCAGATGGAATATAATGGATTGTCTTGCAGTTGGATGCGGCTTTGGATACTATTCGCTATCTTCTATCCTTATTGCAGATTTGAAGAGTGCATCTTACGGAGTTCAAATGGCGGCAGAACTTGGAACAATTGCTTTAATTGCAAATGTGATTAGAGAAATGATAACTCTTTTGTTGTCTCCTTTATTGTACAGATTCTTTGGAGTATTTGCCCCTATTTGTGTGGCTGGAGCTACAGGAATGGATACATCGCTTCCAATAGTTACAAAAGTTTGTGGAAAACATATGGCATTCATTTCTATATTTCATGCAGTGATTGTTGATTTTTCTGTCCCTCTTTGGGTTTCATTCTTTGCAAGTTAAGATTGACTTCACAAATGTTTTTTATAAATTTGTAACATAGGAGAAACAATTTTAAAAACTATACTTAAATGAAAAAAATTTTACTTGTTTGTGCAGTTTTGTTTACTGCAGTTGCTTGTTCAAGCCAGACAGCTGTTAAAGATGGCAAGATAGATAGAGTATCTCCATCTGAGGTTGGAATGGATCCTCAACGTTTGGCTAAAGTAGATGATATCATTAATGCATCTATTGAGAAAAAAGAGATTCCTGGTGCAGTTTTAGCTGTTGTAAGAGAAGGAAAGTTGGCTTATATCAAGGCTTATGGAAACAAGAGTGTTTATCCAGAAGTTGAGCCAATGACAGAGGATGTTATTTTTGACCTTGCATCTTGCAGTAAAGTAGTGGGTACTGCTATGAGTATGGCTCGTCTATTGGAGCAAGGGGGATACAGACTAACAGATAGAGTTGATATGTATATTCCAGGTTTCCAACCATATGTAGATCCAGAAACTGGCAAGAAAATCAACATTAGAATTATTGACCTGTTAACTCACTCAAGCGGTCTTCCTCCATATGTGTCACCAGAGG